>VGGU01000020.1 GCA_016868475.1 Bacteroidota bacterium | reverse complement strand
GCTGGTGTACTTTCCTTTGAGGATGGGCTTCGCTTGGTTTCGGTTCGTGCCGGTGCCATGCAAAAAGCTTGTGAGTCAGCACCAGGCACTATGGCAGCGGTGTTAGGATTAGAGGATCAAAAAGTGGAATTGATCTGTTCCAATATTGCAGATGTAGTGGTACCTGCAAACTACAATTGCCCTGGGCAATTAGTTATTAGTGGTTCTGTAAGCGGTATTGAAAAGGCCTGTATTGCATTAAAAGAGGCTGGTGCAAAACGTGCATTGGTGTTGCCAGTTGGTGGTGCTTTTCATTCGCCATTGATGAAGGCTGCTGAGGAGGAACTAAAAGAAGCCATCCAATCCATTGCCTTTAACACGCCTACTTGTCCGGTATATCAAAATGTGGTGGCAATGCCCATTACAGACCCTATTGCGATCAAAGAAAACCTGATTAATCAGTTAACTGGTCCTGTTAAATGGACGCAATGCGTACAAGCCATGATTGCGGATGGTGCTACTGAATTTACTGAAGTGGGTCCGGGAAAAGTATTGCAGGGATTGATACAAAAAATCCAGAAAGAGATATTGGTGAATGGTGTTTCGTAAAGGATAGCCTTAAGAGACTACGGGTATTTCAATGGCTCCATTGACCCACTCAGGGTCTAAACTGGCATTATATTTTTTATAGAAATGAATGGCAGGCTCATTCCATTCCAAAACCTGCCAAACTACGCGGGCTAATTTTCTTTCCTTTGCTTCTTCCAAAATTCTTTCAAAAAGCTGCGCGCCAATTCCCTTTCCTCTCATGTTTTCTGTTATTAAAAGATCTTCAAGATACAGGCATTGCCCTTTCCAGGTTGAATACCGAATATAGTAGAGCGCAAAACCATGTACTACTTGTTCCTCTTCGGCTACAAATGCCCACCAAACAGGACTGGATCCAAACCCGCTTTCTGTAAAATGCTCAAGGGATACCGTTACTTCATTGGGTGCTCTTTCATAGTGCGCTAATTCTTGAATCAATTCCAATAATCGGGGGCAATCAGCCGCTGTAGCTGCGCGAATCACAATAGACATGTTAACTATTTTGTAGAGCTTGTTCCAAATCATCAATGATGTCCTCAACGGTTTCAATGCCTACGTGTAATCTGATCAGTCCTTCAGTAATGCCATACTTTTCTTTTTCTTCCTTGGGTACACTGAAGTGAGTCATGGAGGCAGGGTGGGCGAGAAGAGTATCGCAGGTTCCCAATGAAACTGCTCGTGTGCAAAAATTCAAGTTGTTCATAAAATTGATACCTCCTTGTAATCCTCCTTTTACCTCAAAAGAAATCAAGGCACCGGCATGTTTCATTTGTTTAGCAGCCAATGCAAAATCCGGGTGTTGAGGCAGACCGGTGTAATTTACAGTTGCCACGTTCTTATGTGTGGAAAGAAAGTTGGCTACACGCTCTGCATTAGCGCAATGACGATCCATTCTTACAGCAAGTGTTTTCATTCCCTGCACTAATAAGAAAGCATCAAAAGCATTGGAGTTGGCTCCTGTGGTTTTATGAAATTTAAACACAGGACCTTGCATTCTTTCGATATCAGTACCCACAAGCACCCCGCCTATTGATGTTCCATGGCCATTTAAAAATTTTGTAGTGGAATGAACAATAAAATCAGCGCCTAAGGCAAAGGGCTGTTGTAAATAGGGCGTGGCAAACGTATTATCGCAAGCCACTATACAATTGTATTTTTTTGCCAAGGCGCTGAGCGCAGCAATATCTACACACTGTATGGTAGGATTTGCAGGAGTTTCCAAGTAAATCATTTTGATTTGCTTATCTGCACGCAAAGCGTCCTCTGCTTTTTCCAAATCTCTTAGGTCTACAATAGTGGCACTCACTCCAAAACGCGGAAGTATACGTTGGATGAGTTCGTCAGTGCCGCCATATAATGAAAAATGAGAAAGAATCTTTTCGCCTTGGCTCAGCGTACTCATCATCAGCGTGGTTATTGCAGCCATTCCGGAAGCATGCAAAATGGCTGTTGCTTCCTTTCCTGTTTCAAATGTTTCAAGTGCTGCAATTTTTCCTTGGGCCTCGGCTATGGTAGGATTTCCCCACCTGGAGTAGATAAAACCTTCTTCCTGACCAGTGAATCGACGCATGCCTTGTTCGGCTGAATCAAAAACATAAGTGCTGCTGGCATACAATGGGGTAAGGTGTGCGTGTGAAGGATCTTTTTTATGTCCGCCATGAACGGCCACTGAACCCCATCCGGAAAATTGTTGTTTTTTCATAGAC
Source organism: Bacteroidota bacterium (assembly GCA_016868475.1). Classification (GTDB taxonomy): domain Bacteria; phylum Bacteroidota; class Bacteroidia; order Chitinophagales; family Chitinophagaceae; genus JJ008. Next base: position 26,640 of record VGGU01000020.1, on the reverse strand, counting down.
AAACGTTAATAGACAAGTTACGTTATTTAGTATCGTATGCCCACTTTACCCAAATGGCACCCCAGGTAAAGCCCCCACCAAAGGCAGCAAGAATAAGGTTGTCTCCTTTTTTTAGTTTGTTTTCCCATTCCCATAAACAAAGTGGAATGGTGGCTGCTGTGGTGTTACCATAGCGCTCAATATTGATCATTACTTTTTCAGTGCTTAATCCCATTCTATTGGCAGTAGCATCAATAATTCGCAGATTGGCCTGGTGTGGCACCAACCAAGCAATATCCTCTGCTTTAAGATTGTTTTTTTCCATGAGTTCTGCACTTACATCTGCCATACCTTTTACTGCAAATTTAAAAACAGCTTGTCCTTCTTGGTAAGCGTAGTGCTCTCGATTGGCAACAGTCTCCTCACTGGCAGGTTTTAACGATCCACCTGCTTTTATGTGAAGATAGGGGCTTCCACTTCCATCTGAACGCAACATCGAGTCCATCACTCCAAATTCAACAGATGAAGGTTCCAGTAAAACAGCTCCGGCACCATCTCCGAATATGATACAGGTTGCGCGGTCGGTATAGTCTATTATGGCACTCATTTTATCGGCTCCGCAAACAACTACTTTTTTATAGCGGCCACTTTCTATTAATGCTGCACCCTGAGCTAAAGCAAATAAAAATCCTGAGCAGGCTGCAGAAAGGTCAAATCCCCAGGCTTGATGAGCGCCAATTTTATGGCAGACCAGGTTGGCAGTAGAGGGAAACACCATATCGGGAGTCACTGTGCCAACAATTAAACATTCAATTTCATCAGGGGTTATTCCTCTTTTTGTACAGAGTTCCAGTACCGCTGGCGCAATCATATCAGAAGTAGCTTTTCCGGGTTCTTTAAGAATTCTACGTTCAGTGATTCCAGTTCTGGTACGGATCCATTGGTCATTGGTATCAACCATTTTCTCAAGGTCCAGATTGGTTAATTTGTCGGGTGGAACATATCCCCCAACTGCGGTGATGGCCGCATGGATTTTTAAGCTCATGCTATAGGGGTTAAAAAGTGGCCAAAAATAAGGTAAACCCCGAGGTCCACCCTTAACTTGCGTTATGATCAGTTTCCTAAGAGGCCATTTTATTGAAAAAACCCCAACTCATGTTTGGTTGGACGTTAATGGGGTGGGGTATGAAGTCCATATCAGCTTGAACACCTTCTCAAAAATTCAGCAAAAAGAGGAAGGGCTTCTTTACACTGTTTTGTTGATTCGTGAAGATGCTCATTTGCTTTATGGTTTTGGCGATTTAACAGAAAGAGATCTGTTTCAACAACTTATAAGCGTTTCGGGGGTGGGTGCCAGCACGGCTCGTGTAATGCTTTCCTTCTTAAAACCTGAGGAATTGATACAGGCCATTGTGCAAGGCAATGTTAGGGTCCTGGAATCCATCAAAGGAATTGGAAAAAAAACAGCAGAACGCCTGGTCCTGGAACTCAAGGATAAACTGGCCAAAATTGCTAGCCATTCAAATAATTTCCCTCTGATAAACAATAGTTTGCAGCAGGATGCGTTAAATGCACTGACTGCTCTGGGCATTCCTAAACAGGCTGCTACAGCCGCTGTCGAAAAAACGCTTAAAGCAAACCCCGAGATGGGCGTTGAGGACTTGGTTAAAACAGCCCTTCGCTCACTCTAAACCGCCCAAACTAACCTTTCAAGAAAGATTGAACCGCGTTTTTGCAAATATTGGACGACATACTTTGTCGATGGTCTTTTCCTTGATGTCATTTTCTGTAAGCGGAGCAGGGTTTTTTGTTGCTCAACCAGACACCATTCGGTTCCCGATTGTTGATCGTTATGGGAGTTATTACACGGCAGGTCGCTCACATTCTTTTGACTTGCGCGATACCGGATTTATTCAACGCCGTATTGAATACGATCCGCTTACCAGACAATACATCGTGAGTGAACAGATTGGGGATCGCGCATATCGGGCTCCGGCTACTTTTTCAATGAGTGAGTTTTTGCGATTACAATCCAGACAGGATGAGAATGAATATTTCCGCAGGAGAGCTGCGATGCTGACTACCATGAATCGCAAACCCAAGGGGCCACAGTTTCGAGTGAACAATGATTGGTTCAATCGCATTATGGGAGTGGGGCCTGATGGAAAAGTGCGCATTGAAGTGAAGCCTGCTGGTTATGTTGATTTTTTAGCAGGCTATCAAGGACAAAACATCAAGAACCCTACTTTACCTGAGCGCGCAAGACGAAATGGAGGATTAGATTTTAATATGAACTCCCAATTGCAAATGGATGCGCAAATAGGAGAAAAATTAAAACTTCCGATTAACTACAACACCTTAGCTAATTTCAACTTTGACAATCAACTGAAACTGGACTTTAAGGGAAAGGATGATGATATTGTCAAGCAATTTGAGGCAGGTAACACCAGTTTTGCTTCAAAAGGCACATTGATACCGGGGGCTCAATCTTTATTTGGAGTCAAGACGCAATTACAATTCGGAAAACTTTTTGTAACTACTGTATTGGCCAACCAACGATCTCAGCGACAAACCATGGGCGTTCAAGGGGGTACTACTGCACAACGCTTTAGTTTAAAGGCAGACGAATACGATGAAAACCGACATTTTTTAATGGCCCAGTATTTCCGTTCCAATTACAATACGGCTATGAAAAAATTGCCTGTTGTCAATTCAAAGGTTCAAATACTTCGCATGGAAGTATGGGTAACCAACCGAAATGGAACCACTACGGATATTCGGGATGTGATTGCTTTTATGGATCTGGGCGAACGGAGACCTTACAACCCCACACTATCTGCAGGAGGAAATGAACTTCCTCGAAATGATGCGAACAATTTATATAGCCTACTGGTTGGTAATGCCGCCTTTCGTAATTCTTCTCAAGCGCAAAGTGCATTGACGGCTACAGGGCTGACTCCTGTTCAGGATTTTGAAAAAACATTCGCCAGAAAATTACAACCTTCAGAATACTATTTCAATCCACAAATTGGATTTGTTTCATTGAATCAACCCCTGCAGCCGGACGAAGTGCTAGGTGTTGCATTTCAATACACCTACAATGGAAAAGTATATCAGGTTGGAGAATTTTCCCAGGATGTACCACCTGACACAACCGGGAACGCACAGCGTGTGCTTTTTTTAAAATTATTAAAAGCTACTTCACAAAGAACACAGTTGCCTATTTGGGACTTGATGATGAAGAATGTTTACTCCGTGGGATTTGGCCAACTAGAAAGACAGGATTTTAGTTTGGATCTTTTATATGAGGAACCCAGTCTGGGTGAAAAACGTTATCTCCCGCCAACAGATGTGGTTGATCCCTATAAAGGGATGCCTATCATTGCACAAGTGAACTTAGATCGGCTGAATAATCAGAACGACCCTCAGCCCGATGGAGTATTTGACTTTATTGAAGGGTTCACCGTGATCTCCGCTCAAAGTAGAATAATTTTTCCTGTATTAGAACCATTCGGGCATGACCTGGATTACTTATACAGTAATCAAACCATGCGCAACAAGTATTTGTATTATCCTTTGTACGATACTATCAAAGCCATTGCGCAGACCTATGCTAACTTAAATCGTTTTCGAATATCCGGACGTTCGCGCTCAGCAGGTTTTGGATCAGGCGCTAACGGATCTGGTGGAGGAATGCCAGGGCAAGGAGGTTCCGGCGAGTATCAATTAGGGTATAACATACCCAGAGGATCGGTTACTGTTACTGCTGGTGGACAACAACTGGTTGAAAACGTTGATTACGAAATCAACTATGATCTTGGAACCTTACGTGTAGTCAATCAAGCAATCATTAGTTCGGGTGTGCCGATCAACATCAACTATGAGAACAATCAGGCATTTGGTTTTCAACAACGAAATTTTTTAGGCGTTCGATTGGATTATATAGCCAACAAACGATTGTCGCTTGGAGGTACCATTGTACGACTAGGCGAGCGTCCTTTTTTCATCAAGCAATCCTATGGAGAAGATCCTATAAGTAATACCATGTTTGGAATGGATCTTGATTACCGTAACGACCTTCCCCGGCTAACAAAAATGTTAGATCGTTTACCCTTTTATTCCTCCAAAGCTATTTCATCTATTACCACTTATGCAGAAGCAGCTGTTTTACAACCCGGGCATGCTAAGCAAATAAATGGCACCAATTATGATGGTTCCAGACAAAATACCGGACAGGTTTATGTGGATGATTTCGAAGGGGCACGCGCTGCTATTGATCTTCGTTTTCCCTTACTCAGTTGGGCCTTAGCTTCAGTGCCACAAGGAAATGGACTATTTCCGGAATCTTCACTTAACAACGATTTACGAAGCGGGCGAAACCGAGCTAAGTTGGCCTGGTATAATATTGAGCCAGTATTACAAGAAAAAAGAAACACCAATAATCCCATAAGTGATCTAAACGAACTTTCCGATCCACGTGTAAGACAAGTATTGCAACGTGAAATATTCCCTCGCCGAAGCACACAATTTGGTGAAGGTCTGTTAACCACTTTTGATATGGCTTTTTATCCAAGAGATAAGGGTCCTTACAATTATGAAACAGATCCCAATCGCATGGATGCTAATGGCCAATTGAGAAATCCACGTAATACCTGGGGTGGCTTAATCCGAAATATTGATCAAACCGATTTTGAAACAGGAAATATAGAGTTCATTGAGTTTTGGATGCAGGATCCTTTTTTAAACAACGCTACTAATCCATCTGGAGGTCAACTCTATTTCAATCTGGGTAATATATCCGAAGATATTTTGAGAGATGGTAAGCGGCAATATGAAAACGGATTGGCTACTCCTACTAATAATGCTCGAGAGGATAGTTCAACCGTTTGGGGTAAAGTGCCTTCCATTCCTCTACAATTAACAAATGCATTCAGCAATACGCCATCTGACCGCGGACATCAAGATGTTGGATTTGATGGATTGACTGATGAGGAGGAACAATTGAAATTCAAGGATTATTTGGCATTATTGCGAACTAATTTTGGAGCAAGCTCTCCAGTTTATCAACGTGCTTTATTGGACCCTTCGGGTGATAACTTTAAGCCGTATAGGGATCAACAGTTTGATCAGGATCGCGCGGGAATACTCCGACGTTATAAAAACATTAATAACCCACACGGCAATTCTCCTATAGCCGGAAACAATACACAATTTGTAACCGCTTTCACTCAATATCCTGATGCGGAAGAACTCAATCGGGATAATACCATGAACGAAGCCGAGGAGTACTTTCAATATCGTGTGGATATCCTTCCTAACATGGGCGTTGGAACTAATTTTATTACAGACATACGCACGCCTGCTGTTACATTGGCTAACGGACAATCCCGAACTGAGCGTTGGTACTTGTTCAGAATTCCCGTAGAACAATTCCAGCAAAAGGTGGGCAATATTCCTGACTTCAAATCCATTCGGTTTATTCGAATGTTCATGACGGGTTTTCAGGATTCTATTGTGCTTCGTTTTGGAAAGCTTGAGTTAATTAGGAACCAATGGAGAAGGTTTCGCAACCGACTTGACACTACTGGTAATTATACTAACCTGCCTATACCGGATTACGCAACAGTAAATATACTTTCGGTAAATGTGGAGGAGAATGATCAACGACAACCCATAGTCTACAGGATTCCTCCGGGAATAGAACGTCAACAGCAGCTCAGCAATAACAATGTTCCATTATTAATGAATGAACAGTCCATGAGCATGCAAGTTTGTGGATTACCCCAACATGAAGCTCGTGGAGTTTTTAAAACCATGAACATGGATATGCGTCAGTATGGAAAACTAGAGATGTTCATACACGCAGAATCAGTAGCTGGTGCTGAGCCCCTTCGTCCTGGAGATGTCAATGCGGTTATTCGAATAGGGAACGACTTTAATGGAAATTACTACGAAGTTAAAATTCCACTTAAACGAACAGAATTTGGAGAACGAGACAGCGCTCGAATCTGGCCATTGGAAAATAATTTGGATCTGTCACTTCAGGATCTGATGGAACTTAAGATCCGAAGAAACAGAGCCGGGATACCCCCCTCCCGTTATTACCGGGAAGTATTTCCTAATGGAAGAAGCTATGCCATCATAGGTAATCCTAATCTGGGCGAAGTGCGTGGCGTGTTATTGGGCGTAGAGAATGTATTGCAGGAGGCGTTATGCGCAGAGGTTTGGTTCAATGAACTTCGTTTGCAACAACTCGACGAAAAGGGTGGTTGGGCAGCATTGGCAAGAACAGATCTTAAGTTAGCTGATCTGGGAACAGTTTCAGTTTCTGGTTCTGCAAGATCACGTGGGTTTGGAACGCTTGAACAACGGGTGAATGAAAGAAGCCGTGAGGATGTATATACGGCTGATGCATCTTTGACAATTGAAGCGGGTAAGCTACTTCCTAAACAGTGGGGAATTCAAATACCTGTATTTGCAAGTATCAGTCATCGAAGCAGTACGCCAGAGTACGACCCCTATGACCTTGATATTAATTTAAAACAAAAACTCAGAGAGGCTGCCAAAGATAAAAAGGACTCCATTAGAAACGACGCGCAAGATATAACCACCATTAAGTCAATCAACCTTACCAATGTTAAAAAGCTAAGACCCGAAGGCAAAAAGATAATGCCTTGGAGCGTAAGCAATCTTGATTTTTCTTACTCTTACATTCAAACACGCTCCCATAATCCGTTGATAGAACAGGACGAATTGAGAAGAACAAGAGGTGTTGTTGGGTATACGTATGCTCCACTCTCAAAATCAGTTGAACCTTTCAAGCGCCTAATTAGAGCTAACTCAAAATGGTTGTCTCTAATCCGGGATTTTAATTTTAATTATGCGCCTTCACAAATTTCGGCAAGGGCGGATATGTTTCGTCAATTTGGTGCTACGCTTCCGCGTAATGTAGGCGGTGGCCCCTATAAGATCCCTGAAACGTATAATAAGTTTTTCACCTTTGACAGGTACTATGTCATGCAATGGAATCTTACGCGCTCATTGGCAATGGATTTTTCAGCTACCAATAATGCACGCATCGACGAGCCATCCGGAAGGATCAATACTAGCAACAAAAAAGATTCTATCCGTTCTAATTTTTTCCGTGGAGGCAGAACCACTAATTACCAGCAGGATTTTACGCTCAATTATAATGTACCCACTAATAAAATTCCTTTACTGGATTGGACCGCTCTTCGAGCTGGGTATAATTCAAAATATAATTGGTTGGCCGCTTCCTTGTTAGCAAGGGAATTGGGAAATAAACTTTCTAATACACAAACGCGCACTATTAATGGCGAGTTGAAGTGGGAGGATCTTTACAATAAAAACAAAACAATCCGAGCCCTGCAAAATGGCATGGGTGCTTCCAGACTTAGAGCAGAAGATCGCAGTAATACCACGCCTGAATCGAGAAAGGATAAATCACGATCGCGTAATACTAAGGGCAGGGGCGACGCAGAGCAACGGAGACCCGCACCCGATGCATTTGGCCAACGCACCAATGCAACGGACACCACTCGAGACAATACCTATGTGGATGGCAATCAAAAAGAGAAAGAGCTGGTAGCTCCTTCGGCATTTGCACCAACTACATTGCGTTATCGGTATGATACCATACGGGCAAAAGATGGCAGCATCAGTAAGATCAAAAAGCGAAAGATTAAAAAGGTAAAAGAGCCAACCATTAAATTGCCTAAGGGAGCTCGTGAAGTGAGTGGATTTGCAGGTGTAGCTTTAAATTTTGCCACCGCATTAAAGCGTACGGCTATTCAATATACCGAGGACTTTGGTACAACATTGCCAGGATATATGGACAGCACCCAAATTATGGGACTAAACCTTAGAAGCACACAGCCAGGTTTTGGATATCTTTTCGGATATCAGCCTGATACCAATTGGATCAATCGTTTTGGACAAAAAGGGTTATTGTCCAGAGATTCTTTAGTAAGCGCCATGATTCAGCAACGTTATAATCAACGTCTTTCAATTACCGCACAAATAAGTCCCTTTAAAGATTTTAATATTGATCTTAGTTTAGATAAAAATTTCGATAAGCAGTATAGCGAACTATATAAGGATACAACGGGAGTGGCAGGATTGACTCGTCTTAATCCCTATGCATTGGGAAGTTTTAGCATTAGTTATATTTCGTATCAAACATTATTCACGGCCTTTGATCCCAACGTTGTTTCTGCAACATTTAAACAATTTGAATCCAATCGAAAAATATTATCGTCCAAGCTTGGTGTTGTTAATCCTTATCAGGCGGGTGGGGTTGACGCGGATGGGTACCATAAAGGATATGGGCGATATGCTCAAGATGTAGTTATTCCCTCCTTTATTGCAGCGTACACCAATAAGGACCCGACTTCCATCAAGTTATTTGATAATACCAATCCTACTATTCGGCATAATCCATTCCGCTCGTTGGTGCCCAAGCCAAATTGGGCCATTACTTACAATGGACTTTCCAAATTAGCTGGGCTTGATAAAGTATTTACCAACTTCTCCATCAGGCATGGCTATAAGAGTACTTTTTCGATGAATAGCTTTAATACCGCTTTGTTATTTACCGATCCGTTACGTGTTGGTTATCCCTCTTTCCGGGATACACTTACAGGTAATTTCATACCATATTTCTTGATTCCCAATATCACTATTCAAGAGGCATTTGAACCGTTGATAGAGGTGGATATGACCTTTACCAATCAACTGCAAACAAGGTTTGAACTACGCAAAAGCAGACAGTTAAGTCTCAGTTTGATTGATTACCAATTGGCAGAAAACAGATCAACCGAAGTTACATTTGGATTAAACTGGCGAAAGAAAGGAATGCCATTGATTAAAAATATTCGCATTGGTAAAAATGGCATGAAGCTTGATAATGATGTAACTGTTCGTGTAGACTTTAGTCTACGAGATGATGCAACGGCTAATTCAAAACTGGATCAAGGAACAGCCTTTGGTACAGGAGGACAACGAGTGATACGTTTTGCTCCTTCCATAGATTACGTGCTGAACAATAAGGTCAGCATGAAGTTATACTTTGAACAAAACAGAAATATTCCTAAGATCAGCAGCGCTTTTCCCATCACCAACACCAGGGCCGGATTACAAGTGCGTGTTTCACTTGCGCAATAGCAGAAAGGAGTATTTCCGGTGCAGGTAAATCGAGTTGCGCTGCTTCTTATCGAATCAAAGTAATCAACCCTTTTGAAAAATAGGGCTGACCTAAATAATCAATAGCGCTAACGGTCCAGACAAACACAAATGTGCCTTGTAATTGACCGTTCACTTTACCATCCCAGGCAGCCCCTTCTTGATTAGTTTCATACACTAGTTGCCCCCAACGATTAAAGATGCGGAAATACTTTAATTCTTTTATGCCGGCCATGATCGGGCGTATCACATCGTTCTTGCCATCATTATTTGGGGTAAATGCAGTGGGTACAAAAATGCTGGGGGCGGTCTGGAATACACGAACATTTAAAAAAGCTGTATCGGCACAGTTGGCTGCATTTCGCGTAATCATCCTGTACCGAATTTGATTTGCACCTGTTGAGTAGCGCGCAATGGGGTTAGGAATGTTAGTAGCGGATAAACCTGTTCCCGGACTCCAATTATAGGTTAATCCCCCACTGGCGTTAAGTTGCAGGGGTTGTCCTACTACTACGGTGGTGTCTCTGCCGGCAAAAGCAATTACCTCAGGGAGCACAACTACCAAAACAGTATCTAAACCCGGTTTTGGGCAACCCTGTGTATCAAAAACAGCCAGGATATATTGTTGAGTAGCTGGTGGACGAGCTATTGGAGTTAAGCTAAATGGATTATTTAAGTACAATAATGGCCACCAAACAAAACTTCTTCCATTACTACTTCCCCGAAGTTGTGCTGCTGTATTGAAACAAATGGTCGTGTCTGGAGAGGCAATGGCAATGGGGTAGGGAACCGTTCGTACTAAGATTTGCTTGGTTTCCGAACAACTTCCAATTACTCCGGTTACTTGATAAGTAGTGGTGCTATTAGTGACGGCAAGTGGAGATTGAATGTTGGCATTGTCCAAATTGCTTGCGGGAGTCCAATTATATTGAAGCCCATTGGAGTTAATTCGAAGTCGAATGGTGTCGCCTTGACAAATAGTAGTATCGCCCATCGGATTAATATAGACACCTGTGACTACATTTACTTTCACTGAGTCTCGATTTACGCAGCCACTATTTTCTAAATTCACATAATACCAAGTAGTACTCATAGGAAACACGGTTGGACTGGAGGTATTACTGTTCAGCATTGCAGTTGTGGGCGACCAACTAAAATTTCCAACACCATTTGCAACCAACCGAACGGAATCGTATTGACAAATCAAGGTATCCGTAAAACCTAATGTGATGAGTGGCTTGTCTAAAATTGTAATGGTTTGTTGTATGGTATCTCTACAGCCTTTGCTCGATTGAACAATTAGCGTAACTGTTGCCGTACCGGGACCCGGATAATTATATTGAGGATTTCTAATTCGAGAAGTGTCTGCTAGTGTTGTGAGATCGCCAAAATTCCAATGCCAATAATCCACTACACCGTAATTTACGCGTGTGGTATCTGTAAATTGATAAGGGGTTAACACACAGATTCCACTAGAGGTAAAACCAGGGTAAAATCCTGGCCATACTCGAACCACGGTAATGGTGCTATCTGAGCAGAGTCCTTGTAAAGTAACTCTCAACTTTACATTGTAATCTCCGGGGGCGGAAAAAGTATGTGTGGTGGAAGCAAGCGTTGACGTGTTATTGGCCCCACTTGCAGGATCCCCAAAATCCCAGAAATAATCAGTATTGGGGGGATTGCCTGTGGCATCATTTTGAAAACTAACATTTAAGTTATCACAAAAAGAAGGACGAGGGTTAAGTTGTGCACGCAACGGACTACAGTCGCTTACTTCCAAGTGCAACTCCTTTCGGGTAGTGGCTATCAATATCCCATTTCTGTATTCATTTACACAAACACATATTACGTATTGACCAACCATAGTGGGAGCTATACCACTGATCAATCCAGTAACAGGATTAATAGTTACGCCGCTCCCCAAGGGCGTTCCCCCGCTAAAAAGAGGAGCATAAGGAACGGTATTATAGGGTGGATTTGAGGCAACCGATGGAGAAGGTGCAGATTGGCTGGCACCTTCATAGGCATCGCAAAATTGATAGCTAAGCGAGTCGGAGTTTGGATCGGTAGCTGAAAAGTTTAATTGAAAATAGTTGTTTTGACAAACCACTGCCGTATCATTGACCAAAAACTGAGGGCTGCTATTGGTTTGCGCATTTTGTCCCGTGCCGCTCCCCGGAATTTTTATGGAAAATGTATTCCCTACAGCACTACTATTAACTAAGTTGTTAATGCCTGCAATACGGCAACAGCGTTGGTAAGAAACTATATAACCTCCTGGAAGTGCGGGCAGCTCAACGGCTGCAAGATCATAGACTACAATTGTGTATTTACAGCCTATTTCATTACCTGTAATACAAGGTTCGTCATAGGTTTTACTCAGTGTGTATTGGTTGGTAATGGCTACGCTTTCGTTACGAACAAATTGATTGGTGCTAGCATCGAAAAAGGAAAAATTAATGGGGTTGGAAAGCTGTCCACTGCTGGGATTGCAGATCATATAGACGGTGAGTGTAACCCGGTACCGCAAATTTGTTCCGCTTCCGGGGCCTAAATATTGATACGTGAAAAACCCTCCCTTAATGTGCGCAGCAAGAAGCGGGGGGCACCAGAGTAGTGTCAATAATATAACAAAAAGATATCTTTTCATTAGCGGAATAAAATTACGAACTACCAACAGGAAGGCAATCGATCAATTTTATACTTGAAACCTTTTCCAGAACCGCTTTGCCAGCATCAATAGAGTTGCCAAACAAAAGAACTGAAAAATCCAGTCTCCATGTCTAACATAAAAAGTTAAATTGTTTTGTTGAACTGCAATGTTTGCTTTTAATATCCCTCTTTGGTTATAATCAATAATGGAACTCAGCCTTCCTTGAGGATCGATAAATGCACTAATCCCTGTGTTAGCACTTCTTGCCACCCAACTACCTGTTTCAACTGCCCTTAATCGGGCATAGTGTAAATGTTGGCGATGTCCCGGCGTATTTTTCCACCAACCGTCATTGGTAATGATGGTTATAAGATTGGCTCCTTTTTTAATATACTGTCGCATGAAATTGCCATAGATACTTTCGTAACAAATGGCTGGAGCTAACTTGAGCCCATTTCTTACTTCAAGAATCACTCTTTCATTTTGTTTAGCATAACCTGCAGTTACTCCTCCAAACTTTTCAAACCAAGTGTCCAGGAATCTAAGAAACCAGGGTAGTGTTTCCACTCCTGGCACCAACCTTGATTTATGATAAGTAGCCTGAACCCCCTGATTATCCAACAACACTGCTGCATTGTAGGCCTCAAAATGAGTAGTTGTTCCTGGTATTAAACGGCTGTAAGGTGTGGGATGTTGCTGTAGTGTATAACTTTCAATTCCCGTAAAAAGAGTTACACCCGGGTTGGAAGTCAAGAACTGAAAAACAGGAGTCAGATTCATTTCATTTTCCAGGGCCGCTTCATTATATCCAAAGCGACTATATAGTGCTGTTTCCGGCCAGAGCACCAATGCAGCATTGCTATGAGTAGCTTGAGTTGTTAATTCAAGCAGACCGGTTATTTGTTTTTGTTCAGTGCCGGCAACTATTTTATTATAGGGGTCAATATTAGGCTGAACGATGACCACCTCTTGTTGATTTTGAGCAATTCCTTTTTGTTTCAAGGAGAAAGCTAAGGAAATCAATAGCGGGACTAGTAATACAACGGCGCTAATAAATAAAAACAGGCGTCGCTTTCCATCTTTATGGATTGCTGATTTGATATAGGAAAATAATAAAAGGTTGACTGCTAATACCCATAAAGAACCACCGGCCACACCTGTGAAAGAATACCACTGTACCCATTCAATTTGATTGGCAAAAACATTTCCTAATGTGAGCCAGGGCCAACTTAATCCCCAGTCTTGCAAATGAATGTACTCGAAACAAAGCCAAAAGGCAATCAGCGATAAACCGCTAAACCAAAATGATTTTTTTTGTTGGATTCGGTAATAAACCAGCCAGGGAAAGCACATGAGCAAGCTATTGATTAGCCAAGCAGCCACTGCTCCTGGGGCAGAGGCATTCCATATCCACCACGTAGTTCCAATATTCCAAATAAACAGGCTTACATAACAAAGCAGGAAAAACTTTTTAAGCGAGTGAATTTCTTGCGCTAAAAAAAGCAAGGGTATCCAAGCAAAAAAAATGAGAAACGTCAGCGAGCTATCCGGCCAAGCCAGCCATAACAAAACGCCAGTGGCTAAGGATAAAAAAATGGAACGATAGTTCATGAATCCTGATTCAGCAGTAAAGCTATTTACTTTCTACTGTAATTTGGAGCCTCCTTGGTAATGTCTATGTCGTGAGCATGACTCTCGTGCATGCCTGCATTAGTGATTTTAATCAGCTTTGCTTTTTGAAGTGCTGCTATATTTTTAGCTCCACAATAACCCATGCCGGCACGTAAACCTCCGGTATATTGATAGACTACTTCCTTTAAAAAACCTTTGTAGGCCACACGACCTTCAATTCCTTCGGGAACAAACTTTTTTACATCATGCTCCGCATCTTGAAAATAACGATCACTACTTCCCGTGGCCATAGCACCTAGGGAACCCATTCCACGATAGGTTTTGAATTTTCTTCCCTCGTAAATAATGGTTTCTCCAGGGCTTTCTTCAGTGCCGGCAAATACGCTTCCCATCATCACACAATTTGCTCCAGCTGCAAGGGCTTTGACCATATCGCCCGTGTATCGAATACCGCCATCTGCAATAACCGGTACATTTTTTTGTTTCAAGGCCTGAGCAGCTTCCAATATGGCTGTTAATTGGGGTACGCCTATTCCTGCAACAATACGAGTTGTACAGATTGAACCAGGCCCTATGCCAACTTTTACAGCGTCTGCACCGGCATCTGCTAATGCGATTGCGCCTGCAGCCGTTCCAACGTTTCCGGCTATGACCTGTAATCCTTTGAATTCTTTTTTTAATTTTTTCAACGCCTCTATTACACCCTTGCTATGTCCGTGTGCACTATCCAATGCAATCACATCCACCCCCACCTGATAGAGTGCAGCTACCCGATCCAACAGGTCATTGGTGATACCTACTCCTGCACCAACCAACAGTCTGCCAAAGTTGTCTTTGACAGCATTTGGGTTGCTCTTTAATTTTAATATATCGCTGTAGGTAAATAGTCCAACTAATTTTCCTTGTTTATCAATTATGGGCAACTTTTCAACTTTAGTTTTCTTGAAAAGCTGCTCGGCTTTTTTAAGATCTGTTCCTGCAGGTGCGGTGTAAAGGTCTTTGGATGTCATGACCTCACTCACTTTTCTTTTTGGATCTATTTCAAATCGTAAATCCCGATTGGTGAGTATACCCACTAACTTACCGGCATGATCAACAATGGGAATGCCTCCAATTTTATTCTCTTGCATCATTCGAAGAGCCTGGCCTATAGTTGCATCAGCAGGCAAAGTCAGGGGGTCAATGATCATTCCGCTTTCACTCCTCTTCACTTTTCTGACTTGTTCTGCTTGCCGTTCAATACTCATGTTTTTGTGCAGAATACCCAAGCCGCCTTCTCTGGCAATGGCTATGGCCAGGGAGGCTTCGGTTACCGTATCCATCGCGGCAGATAACAAGGGTACATGTAAAGTAATCGTGCGGGTCAGTTGGCTGCGTATGTCTACTTCTTTGGGAAGTACTTCACTGTAGCCGGGCATAAGAAGAACATCGTCGAACGTAAGTCCTTCGCCAAAGAAACGATCAGTAAATGCGGGGGAAGATTTTTTTGTTGCCATGTGCAAAGATAGGCCACTCAAACTATTTGCGCCAAAACAAAAATTTAGCTTACTTAATCAAGGTAACGGTACCTTTTTTAAATATTGATTGACCGGTGTCTCTATGCGTATAAGATAATATCCAAACGTAAACGCCTGTTCCCTGTGTTTGCCCATTGATTTTGCCATCCCATTTTTCCATCCAGTTACGACTTTCAAAAACAAGTTGCCCCCATCTGTTAAATACACGGAAATGATAATTAATGGCCTTTAATGCGTTATGTGGCCTAAACAGATCGTTGAGACCATCATTGTTAGGAGTAAATGCAGTAGGAACATCTATCAAACAATGGTTCAGCACTTTAATGATTCGCTCTGCACTATCACTGCATCTCATGGTTTGATTACGGGCAATCAGTTTAACACGATAGTTTCTTTCCAGGTTCAGGTTTGGAAATTGGTAGGGCAGTGGATCTTTTAAGGAACTGCTACCTAAGACATCGTATTGCCATTGCCAAACGTCTACCGCGCCCGTGCTGGTATTATTAATTAGTAATTTGTCCTCAGGGCAAAGAATACTATCCTGAATGGTAAAGGCGGCTTTAACCTGATTGTTGATAACCAAGTTTAGTCTTGATGAATCCACGCAAATTCCGTTGCTGACTAAAAGTGAAATTGTATTGGTAGAACTGGAGGGAAACTCAATGGTATGCGATGGAGTGGTTACCCGAGTTCCATTGAAAAGCCAATTCCAATTTGTGATACCATTTCCTCCGGGGTGAGTAAATCGATAAACGTTTCGTTGACAGCCTAAGGTAGCCGTGTAGTTGAATACGGCATTGACCGTATCGGCAACGGGGAAAGAAATAGTTTGAACCGGAGTGGCTAGTCCACATTCGTCTACCAATACCGTTGTATCCGTTCCGGCTCTAAGCAACAACTGATACGATCCTCCTCTTTGAATGGGCCGTGTAAACTTAACAGTTACAAAATCAGTTTTTCCATTAATGCAATTTCCTCCGGCAGATTGAACAACTACTGCTGAAGGACCGGTTACCACAAAATCCGTTCCTGCCGGATCAATGCTGGCACATAGAATTCGCTTGGGGAAATATAGTTTGATTGAATCGGGAGCACATCCTGTACGTCCGATGCTGTCTGCAAAAATGGGAAGTGGCACAAAATAGGTAAAACTCAATTTGTCTCCCGGAGGAATGTCTCGTCCACAAATATCTAAAAGGCTGTTTGCGTCAGTCCCGTTGTTGATCACCAACTCATAAGTGCCATTTGGCAATGCAGTTGCTAACTGAATGGTGGTTTCATCAAAGTCAAAAGAAGTGCTGCAGGAGTCGGGTACTGCGCTAACTACTGAGGTAATAGCAGGTAGTATACTGAATTCGCTGCCTGTTGTGGTCAAACTATTACAACGAACTTTTTTATTTAGTTTTAGTCGCAATACTTTTCCATCGCAATCTGCCTTTACGGTACTCAATTTGGGAAGCAAAGGGTCCGTAATTATTGCACTGCCACCACTAAAGGATAGGTTGTAGCCACTTTGCGTGTTGGTATAATGACTCACTAATAAGATGTACTCGTGGTCAATCAGAAGATCTGGCATTCTTGCAAAAGTGGGAGCATTGGCGGAGGGATCAGATGCACATTGAATAAAATTCACGCCGGTAGCGGAGGCCCCAGTTGGACCATAAGTGCCCGCCCAATTACCGCTCACAATGATATTTCTATTGGTGAATATATCGTCCGGGTTTCTTCCGGTAATATCATAGAGCTGCCAGTCATAATCCTCATTAGCGGCTAATGGTGTAACCGTAAATCCTAATGTGCCGGATTGGTAGCAAGTAAATCTGTAGAAAAATGGATTTTTGTTTTCGTAATTGGCCCCGTCTCCGGTGCATCCGGGTACAAAAAGACTATTGGTTGAACAAAGCGGAACACTGTTTTGTGTAAAAACGGTTGTGCCACAAACTGGGAACGCTGTGGAAGGGGTTTGGCCAAGGCTGGTGCAAGGTTGCGCGTGAAGGCTGCACACCATACCGATAATCCAAAAAACGGTAAATACTGCACGTTTGTTCATAGACAAAGCCTTTCAGATCAACTGATACTTATTGCCAGTCAAAGATACGATCTGATCAGCTAAACTGAGATTTAGCAATACTACTGCCAGCTTAGCCGGGGGCCAACCAGTTGATTGTAATAAGAAATCAACGTGTTTTTCCTCACCTGATGAAAGATGTGCTAGAACTGTATTTTCTTCCTCCGAAAACACTTGCACCTTTTTGCATTTTTCAGGGGGAGTGAGATTATCCTTACTCCAGTTTAACCAATAAAACAAATCGTCGGCAGAAGTGATTAATTGCGCTTTTTGAGTTTTTATCAATGCTAAACACCCGCTACTTTTAGAATCGTATACACGCCCGGGCATTGCAAAAACATAACGCCCGTAACCAAACGCAAGATTGGCGGTTATCAGGCTTCCCCCCTTCAAATCACTTTCAATTACCAATGTTGCATCGGTCATGCCTGCTACAATTCGATTTCTTCTGGGAAACAAATATCGGTCGGGTTCCTCACCTTGTTTGCACTCGGATAATAAGCAGCCTCCGGTATTTAGTATTTCAGTTGCCAGTCTCCTATTTACAGAAGGGTAGATTCTGTCTAATCCGTGGGCTAAAACAGCAAGCGTTGGAAGTTTATTGCGGAGCGCTTCTTCATGAGCAATGGTATCAATTCCCAATGCAAGCCCACTCACTATCACTATATCAGGTAAGGCTTGAAGGACTGATAAAATATTTTCAGTAAACTTTTTTCCTACGGCCGTATTATTTCTTGTTCCTACTATGGCCAGCATTTTTGAGTCATTCCAATTGAGCCTACCTTTTGCAAAAAGCAGCAAGGGGGCATCCGCGCATTCTCTTAATCGAAATGGATACTCTTTATCTGTGAGAAAGTAGGTGTTGATATGGTTAGACTCGATGAATTGAATTTCTTGTTCAACTCGATTCCAATCCTTGAAGTTGGTAATAGCTTGAATGCATAAAGTGCCAACAGCATATTTACTGGTAAGCTCCTGCGGGGAGGTGTTGAAAATTTCTTCAGGGCTAATGCGCTCAAGTATTGGACGAAGACTTGCTGTGCCTACTCCTTTCAATAGCGTAAGCGCTAGCTGATACTTTAGTGAAGAACTCAATTTTGTTTTTCACAAGTATAATTGTTCGGTAAGTTAAATGCTATAGCCCTACGATTTTCATTTCTGTACGGCGGTTCATAGCACGTCCTGCTTCAGTAGTGTTGTCCGCAATGGGTCGGGTTAATCCAAATCCTTTATAAGATAAACGTCTGGAATCTATTTTTTTCATGACTAAGTAATCCACTACTGATTTGGCCCTGTTTTCGCTAAGCAATAAATTGGCTTCGGCCTTCCCAACAATATCGGTATGGCCACTTATTTCTATTTGAATACTTGAATTCTCAGCAAGCAAAAGCACTAGCTTATCTAACTCTACCATGGAGGTGGCAGTTAATGCATAATGATTGGTCTCGAAGAAGATATTTTTTAATACTACGCTGGCATTTTTCTCAATGGGCTGTAGCTCAATATTTTTAACGGCAGCAGAATCCGCCATACCATTTTTTAAAAAGTATTGATCTGAATTGAATAGAAAACCTTTTTGGTTCACGGTAAATGCATAATCTCTGCCGGTGGGTAAGGTGAGTAAATAGTTCCCCAAGGAATCAGTGGCAACTTTTGATATTACCTGTTGATTTTGTAGATCAGTAAGCTCCAGGGTGGCCATAATGCCAAGGCCGGTTTTTTTATCAGTAACCCTTCCTGTAACCCATCTGGTTTCGTAGGGTCTTATCCCTGGACTTAGCTCAAAACTATATAGGTCTAATCCGCCATAACTTTCTTTTCTTTCACTGGCATAGAATGCGGTTTTTCCATCGGCCGTAATAAAAAGTGTGCCCTCTCGATCAATGGTATTGATGGGATATCCCAAATTCTTGGGTGTGCTCCACTTAGTTGCGGATGTTTTTCGCACCATAAAAAGATCGTCATCACCATAACCTGGCCAATAAGCCGAAGTGAAGTACAGGGTTTGATTATCCGCATGAATGAACGGACTTTGTTCGTCTGCCGGGCTATTGATGCCGGCACCCAGATTTTCCGGATTGCTCCATTGACCATTATCTTGAAGACGACTCACATAAATATCACTTCCGCCAAACCCGCCAGGCCTGCGACTAGCAAAATAAAGTTCTCTTTTATCTGGAGAGAGACAGGGCTGAGATTCCCATTGATCTGAATTGATTCGACTGCCAAGATTCTTGGCGGCAGACCATCCATCATTAGTTTTATAAGAAATATACAGATCACATCCTCCATAACTATCGGCCCTGTAGCAACCGGTAAACACAAGCCAGGTGCCATCCTGCGAGATCATCATAGCTCCTTCACTTTGGGGGGTATTCAATGAACCTTTTAATGGCTGGGCGGCTTCCCAATTATTAACTTTTAAGCGATTAGCTCCATAGAAATCCTCATTGTAAGCATTCACCCTCCTGGTGAAAAAAAGCTGAGTACCATCAATAGTTTGAGAGGGGAGATATTCTGACATTTTTGAATTGACACTGGGCCCCAAATTTTTAGGAGCAAAACTCACCGAATTTTTTTCTGTTTGCATTTCTTTTTCTAGTTGCACGGCAAATGCATAAGCCTTTTTTCGATTAAGTGCCAATTCAAGTTGTGATCCTGTTGGCTTAAGCTGGTCAATGAATTTATCTGTTATTTCTAATGCTTTTAGAAAATCGCCAGTACCTGCTAATCCAGAGGCATAGGATAGCCAAAATGGTTTAAAGTAAACCAGATCTATATATTGTGCCCTTTTAAAGCAGGTCACACTGTATGGGTAATTTTTAAGTTCTAATTGTAGTCTTCCAAGTGCAATCCAGGCATCGGCATAATTTTCGTCCACACTAGTGGCTTCCTGTAAAAGTGCAATGGCTTCTTTGGTCTGGTTTTCATTGGCTTTTTGAAATGCTTTTTCATAGAGCTGCGTAGCTTTTCTGCTCACTTTATCCGGATTGTAAGCTTGAGAAGCGCTGATTATTGGTAGCAGAAAACCCACCAGGCATGCTATGGCCAATCGCTTATTCATGGGATATTTAAAAATTTGTGCATTTGCAAGCTTAACTCCCAATTTGGATTCTCTTTGATAAAGTCCAGGATCATTGGCGTAATTTTTTCCTGTTTACTCCACTCTGGTTGTAGGTAAAGCTTACAGGCCGAATTTACTTTTTTTGCTTGCTCCGTTGCCCAATCAAGATCGCTATGGTGGTATACAACTATTTTTAATTCATGAGCTGCATTTAGAACTTCATCAATCGGTGCCTTAAATTTTTTAGGAGACAAGCAAATCCAATTCCATCGCCCCGACAGTGGCTGAGTTCCTGATGTTTCAAGATGTGTGGCTATGCCTTGCTCTTGCAATAGCGTAGTTAAGGCATCCAAATTATGCATCAATGGTTCGCCCCCGGTTATTACTACTAGTTTTGCGGGCGTTTGTTTTACCGCCTCCACCAAAGTAGTGGGTAAATACTGAGGATGTTTTGCAGCATCCCAACTTTCCTTCACATCGCACCAAATACACCCAACATCACAGCCTCCAAGTCGTATAAAGTATGCGGCTTTTCCCTGATGGTAACCTTCACCCTGTAAGGTGTAGAAGTGCTCCATAATGGGAAGGGTGTTGATAGGTGTTGTGCCTTGCATACGTAGAAAACGCGATCAGTAATTAATTTAGTGTCAATTTAGTGTTTCCGCAAACAGGCTTGATAAGTGTTTTTTAGCAATGCTGCAATGGTCATTGGGCCCACACCACCGGGCACTGGTGTGATCCAACTACAGAGAGGGGCTACTGATTCAAAATCTACATCGCCCAACAATCGAAATCCGGATTTTTTAGTTGGATCAGTTATTCTTGTGATGCCCACATCAATTATTATTGCTCCTTCCTTGACCATGGAAGCCTGTAAAAATGCTGGTTTCCCCAATGCAGCCACTATGAGATCCGCTTGCTTGCAATGGTCTTCTAAGTTCTTGGTTCTAGAATGACAAAGTGTAACCGTACAATTGCCAGGCTGGCTATTTCCGCTTAGCAAAATACTCATGGGTCTTCCAACAATATTGCTTCGGCCAATGACCACAGCGTGCTTTCCTGCTGTGTCTATTTGATAATGCTCCAGCAATAACATGATCCCATATGGAGTTGCAGGAACAAATCCCGGTTGGCCTTGCATCATTTTGCCCAAATTCACTGGGTGAAACCCATCTACATCCTTGGTTGGATCTATGGCCTTGATCACTTCTTCTTCAGCAATATGCGCCGGGAGTGGAAGTTGTACTAATATCCCGTCTATCGCTGGGTCATTATTCAGGGTATGAATCTTTTCCAATAATTCTGTTGCGGTGATTGCAGCATCAAGGCGGAGCAAGGTTGAAGTAAACCCTGTTTCCTCACAGGCTTTTACTTTGGCGGCAACATATGTTGCACTGGCTCCATTGTTACCAATTAAAATGGCGGCCAAATGAGGCAGTTTTTTCCCGGCCGCTTTTTGTTTTTCAACAGCTTGTTTCAGTTCTTCTTTAATAGCCTGTGCAGCCAGCTTTCCATCCAAAATTTTCATGCAGCAAAAGTAGTATCAATTTGTAGTATTCTTCTCAGCTAATATCGATTCTTTCCCTTGTTGAAAAATTCCAGACCGGTTAAGCTTGCTCCGTGAATCAAATTATCATTAGGCTGGGCTGCATAGTATTTTGTTTGTTTCTTTCTATTCATGTCAAAGTATCTGCACAATTTGGAAATTATTCTTCCTTTCAAGGGTTGCAAACCATAGAATTGGATACTACATTCTCCATTCATCCTGGAGCATTGCTTCGTTTTCCCGGAATCCCCATTCATAAACCATCAATTACCCAAGTTTCCTTTTTTCAGTTGATGGGGATCAAGGATTGGAAACAATTATCACTTCTTGCAAAAAGACAAATTGAGTCCACAGCGGTGCTGTTAGCTATTTCAATGGAAAAACGGCCAGCTGTTACTACTTCACAATACACCATACAAGCATCTAAATTGTTAGGCAAAAATTATTCTTTGGGTGTACAGCTGGGGATACTGCATAAGCAACTACGCGCTTATAAACCTGTAGTAATTCCAATTGCCCAGGTAGGAGGGTGGACTATGTTTTCTCCGGTAATTAATTATGCGCTGTCTATTGGGTTTTCTACACAGGAAGTGGCAGCCGGGTGGAACCAACCCCCATTTGTTTTATTATTACGAAATGCAATTTCTTGGCAATTGTCGCCCACCACTTCTTTGCTTTTACAAGTAGAAAAAACAACGGATCAGCCGGTTTATTGGCAAGGAGGCATTTCGATGAAGGCAGGAACTTCAATGACTATCACATTTGCATATAGTGCCAACCCGCAATGGTGGTACCTGCACTTTCAATTCCCGATTAAGAAGGCAGATATTAAAATTTCACTGGGATTACAGCCTTTACTAGGCACGCAATCAGGACTTACTACTTTATTACATTCATAAGCAGCGTATGAACTTTATTTTTTTAATGGGTTGCAGGTTTTTTTTGTTTGCCTGCACTTTTTGTTCTTTAGCGCTGGCACAATCCCCAGCCGAATCAACAGATCCTTTAATCACTTTACTTGAAGCAAGTGACTATTTAGCGGAGGAGGAAATTGATTCCTTGCTTCAGTTCAACTATCAAAGCATCAAATATGATCTAAATAAAGTAAAGCCAGATCAGTTGGATTCTTTAGGGTCGCTAACTGTAAAACAGATTGAAAATTTTTTTCAATATCGAAAAAGCTTTGGCCCATTCCTAGATATTCATGAACTACAAGCGATACCGTTGTGGGATCTGACAACAATAGCTCGTGTAAGAAGCAGGCTAACCCTTTTGCCAATGGAATGGTATCAATTACCCCTTTCATTTAATAACCCCATGCAGTCCTTACTTACGATAAGGTGGCGTCCTCCTGCGCCAAACCATTCTGAAGCCAATTCGTTGCCTTCCTGGAGTGGAGATGCACATTATTTAAGGCTCACCTATCGGTATAGTACTTCTTTTTTAAAAGTAGGAATTACAACAGAAAAAGACCCGGGAGAACTATGGATCAGTAAGCACACTAAACTTCCCGCAGATTTTTTAAGCACTTACATTATGCTTGTTGGCAAGGGTAAAATAAAACAGTTAATCCTGGGCGATTATACAGTGAATCTTGCGCAGGGGCTGATACATTGGCAAGCCATGAGTTTTAGAAAAACACCTCAGTTAACGTTGCTAAAAAAAGGCACAGCTGTTTTTCAGCCCCATCGAAGTAATAATGAATTCAACTTTCACCGCGGAATAGCCTTGCAATTTCAATGGAAACCTCACAATATTTCATTATTCATGGCCGCCAAACGCTTATCTGGAAACATTGGTTATTTGGCAGCTGAAAATCAATTTGGAATTACTTCTTTTAATACCTCTGGTTATCATCGCACCGCTGCTGAAATAAAAAATCAGGGTAATCTTTCTCAATTTGTAGCCGGTGGACGATATAGTTTTAAAAAGGGGATGTTTTCCAGTGGAGTAAATTTTATTTTTTACCAATTTAGTTTACCGCTCATACCCACATCAAAGCCCTATGATCTGTTTGCCATAAAGGGGAAAAATTGGAACAACTTAAGTGTTGATATAGGGTATACCTACAAAAACTTTCATCTTTTTATGGAACAAGCATTGGATAAAAATGGTTCCATAGCAGGATTGGTAAGTGTATTAACTAGTCTAACAAAAACTATCGACTTTGGTTTATTGGGCAGGTACTATTCAAAGTCGTTTCAAAGTTTATACTCCAATGCTGTTGCAGAAGGAACAAGGCCAGCTAATGAACAAGGATTTTTTTTTAGCATGAATGCCCGTATCAGCAACACAATAAGTGCTCAACTTTTTGCTGATCATTTTTATTTTCCTTGGATTCGTTACTTAATTGATCAACCCTCAAGAGGGCAGGAGCATTTTATACAACTAAATTACCAGCCGGATAAAGTATCCACGATTTATTTGCGATTAAAACAGGAACAAAAAATGCAAACTGTCTCAGATGAAGTTGCTTCCGCTCCATTAGAACCCGCTTATCCTGTTAATCGATTTAATTTTAGACTACAAGTGGAAAGGAGTAGCTCTCAAAAATTTAAATGGGCTGTTCGCATGGAAACGTCCAGAATAAAAAAATTAGTCGAAAAAAGCGCTGTTTCGGAATCAGGGTTTCTGGGTTTTGTTCAGTTTAATTTTAGGTTTTTTGCAAAAAAAGCTCCAAAAGGGGTGTTTCGTTTTTTGATTTTTGACACAGATGGCTATCAATCAAGAATTTATGCTTTTACTCCTCAAACAGGTGGAAGTTTTCAGTTAGGACAGTATAGTTTTTCTGGGAAAGAATTGTTGTTAAGTGTTGAAAATGAATTGCTTAAGATAATTTCCTTTCAAAGCTCCATAACCTGTACCCAAAAGGGGAATTCCGATAATATTCAATGGTGCTATTCCATTCAAATTGCTCTGAAACTCCATGAATTAGCTACTCCAAAAATTTATAGCACATTTTAACTCTTTGTTAAAAAAAGGGTTATCTTGCCGCAGCAATAGTATACACTAAGGTGTCTCTATTGTTATTGATTTGAACCAAAAAGTCAGTATTAACTGATTTTCTGCGTAGTAAAAAATTAAAAATTAACGTCAACATGAGAAAAATCGCATCACTGTTCACCATGTTAATGCTAACTGCAGCATTGGCATTTGGTCAGGCTCGTACGATCACAGGTACAGTAGTGGATGAGAGTGGGGCTGCCATTCCTGGTGCCTCAGTCCAATTGAAAGGGGCCCGTACCGGGGTAGCTGCTGATAACACAGGCACATTTCGGTTGCAGGCTAATGCCGGAGATGTTTTGGTAGTGTCAGGAGCTGGTTTAGAACCTACTTCATTTACAGTTGGTTCTGATAATACCGTTCGTATTCAAGTAAAACGTATTGTAGCTGCCGGGACGGAGGTTGTGGTATCAAGCGGTTACGGAATCCGTAAGGCGCTTCGTACTTTATCCAACAATGCTCAGGTTGTTACTTCTGAGCAATTGAACACCATCCGTCAAACAAACCTGAATAATGCCTTAGCCGGAAAGGTTTCGGGTATTCAGGTTAGAAGCCAGTCCTCTGCAAAATTGGGCAGCAACGGTAGTGTTCGTCTTCGTGGCGAATCTGGCTTTGGTGGCGGACAGGGTATTCTCTACGTTGTTGACGGAACCATTCTGCCTAACCCTAACGACATAAACTTGGATGATATTGAAGACGTAACCGTTCTTCAGGGTCCTGCTGCAGCAGCCATCTTCGGTCCTCAGGGAGCGGGGGGAGCCATTGTCATGACAATGAAAAGAGCAAAAAAGGGTCAGAAAGGAATTGGGGTTGATGTGAACCTGGGTGTTCAAAATGATAAGGTTTACGTTCTGCCTAACTACCAGAACTCATATGCAGGTGGTGGTGTTGGAGATTTAATGAAATACACTTGGCAACCAGGCCATCCAGATTCCTGGAAGCGTTTGGATGGCAAATACTACCATGATTATGCGGACGACGCCAGCTGGGGTCCTCGCATGGTAGGGCAAGAGTACATTCCTTGGTATTCTTGGTATGACGGCCACCGTTATTCTGGTACTACCGCTAAATTGTTGCCTCAGCCAAATAATGCACGTGATTATTATAATACAGGGGTAATGCTGAACAACTCAGTTAGCATTTCAAAGGCAACTGAAAATAGCAATATTCGCATGTCTTTTGGTAATATCGATCAAAAAGGGCTGATTCCTCAATCTTCCCTGAAAAAAAATACATTTAACACAATTGCTACAGTTGAAGTTACTGATCGTTTGACTGCTTCATTGAATTTCAACTATGTCACGCAGATTGTTCGTGGTGAGTTTGATGACACTTATGCCAACCAAACTACGGGATCATTCAACCAATGGTTCCATCGTAATTTGGATATGGGTATCATGAAAGAGTTGAAGGATGTTCGTACGCCAAGTGGATTAATGGCTAGTTGGAACCACCTGAATCCTGCAGCTTATAATCCTTCTAACACACGCCCATTCTATGCGGGTAACTACTGGTACAATTTTTATACCTATTTCGATCACCTGAAGCCAGTAACGCAAACAGATCGCTACTATGGCGACATTTCCCTTAGCTATAAAATAAGCGAGAGCCTCAAGATTAAGGGTACCTACCGTAAACAGAATAATAATATATGGAGTGAGGAAACTGTCACATCTGATTTGCAACAGAGTGCCACGCAGTCTGGTTACATTGCCTCTTACTCTACCTCCACTTCTAACTCCAACAGGACTAATATGGAGTTGTTGCTCACTTACAACAAAAAAGTCGGTGATTTTAATATAGGGGCATCTGCAGGTACAGATATCCTTAGACAGTTAATCAAGGGTAATTCAGCCAACACAGTGAATGGACTGAACGTACCTAATCTTTTTACAATTGGTAACTCCAAAGACCAGCCCAGTGTTGGCAACTCCCGCAGTGACTATCGTTACAGCGCTGTTTATGCCACAGGTAATG
>VGGU01000019.1 GCA_016868475.1 Bacteroidota bacterium | reverse complement strand
TGGTGGCTTTACTGAAACTATTTCCGGTGTGGGTATATTCAAAAGTTTCTTAGCGGCTTCGCCGGGCAGGTTGATGTTTAATCCTTTTTTAATTTTTAAATCTGCCATAGCAAACAAGTCGATTTCGAGATCGGAAAGTTAAGGGGAAAACATTTAAAAAAACCCGTATTGTTACGATTTTTTAACTTTTAAATAGTCCGCCATTGTAAACAAGCATTTCGTTTGGTTGTGATAGTAGTTTCCGGCAGAGATAAATTTTTTCCAGTGTATTTCACTTCATATGCGGGCAGTAGTTACATACACAACTGTTAGCAGGAGGGGTAGCGCTAGTACAGTATAATCTGCATGACCTTTTCTTACATTTGGTCTATGAAATCCACCCCATCAAGTGCTGATCTGGCTATGAGCCGCTTACTATCAATTATGGACGATCTGCGCGAGAACTGTCCATGGGACCGTAAACAAACGCTTTCTTCCTTACGGCAACTTACCATTGAGGAAACATACGAGTTAGCGGATGCTATTACCAGTCAAGATCTGTCAGCCATAAGAGAAGAGCTTGGCGATCTGTTATTACACCTGGTTTTTTATGCAAAAATTGCTTCAGAGCAAAACGCTTTCACCTTCAATGAAGTAGTGGAAGGGATTTGTAAAAAATTAATTGATCGTCATCCGCACATTTACGGGGAGGTAAAAGTTAAGGACGAACTGGAGGTAAAAAAGAATTGGGAAAAACTAAAGATGAAGGAAGGAAAGCACTCTGTGTTAAGTGGAGTCCCTGTGAGTTTACCAGCTTTGGTAAAGGCTATGCGATTGCAGGAAAAATCAAAACAAGTTGGATTTGAGTGGGAACATACCGGCCAGGTATGGGATAAGGTCAAGGAAGAAATGATGGAATTAGAGCAGGAAGTAACCATTGCTACAACTTCCGATCAAGATCATAAGCGGCAAGAGCGTATTGAGGAGGAATTTGGCGATTTGTTATTTTCCTTGGTTAATTATGCTCGCTTTTTAAATGTGGATCCGGAGAATGCATTGGAATTAACTAATAAAAAGTTTGTTAGACGATTTCAATTAATGGAAGCTGAGGCGAAAAAGGGCAATAAGGCCCTCAATGAAATGACCCTTGAAGAAATGGATGCAATTTGGAATAAGATCAAACATCTTTCCTCCAAATGATCTGTTGAAAATGGTTACCTTTGCACCGCTAAAAGCGGCCTTAGATTCATGAAGCATATCCGGAATTTTTGCATTATCGCACATATTGACCATGGTAAATCAACCCTGGCTGATCGTCTCTTGCAGGTTACCAATACTATTGCTGAGCGGGATATGATGGACCAGGTACTGGATGACATGGATTTGGAGCGGGAGAAGGGTATCACCATTAAAAGCCATGCCATTCAAATTAATTATAAGCATTCCGATGGGCAGGAGTATATCCTAAACCTGATCGACACGCCTGGCCACGTAGACTTTAGTTATGAGGTAAGCCGGGCCTTGGCTGCATGTGAGGGTTGCTTACTTTTAGTAGATGCCACTCAGGGTATTCAGGCTCAGACAATCAGCAACTTATATCTTGCTATTGAAAATAATCTTGAAATCATCCCTGTGATCAATAAGATTGACATGGAAGGGGCAATGATTGAGGAAGTAGAGGATCAGATTGTTGATTTGATCGGGTGTAAGAGGGAAGAAATTTTACACGCCAGCGGGCGAACTGGTCTTGGGGTTGAAAAAGTATTGGCTTCGATTGTCCATAAAATTCCCGCACCAAAGGGTAAGCCTGAGGCACCATTACAAGCCTTGATCTTTGACTCCGTATTTAATTCATTCAGGGGTATTATTGTTTACTATAGGATATTGAATGGTTCTATAAAAAAAGGAGACCGTGTCAAATTTGTTTCTACCAATCAAGAATATGAGGCCGACGAAGTGGGGATTCTAAAACTTAAGATGACTGAGAAAACAGAAGTTTGCACGGGAGACGTTGGCTATATCATTACTGGAATTAAGAACGCAAAGGAGGTAAAAGTAGGTGATACAATTACCCTTGCCTCCAACCCAACTCCAGAGCAGATAAAGGGTTTTGAAGAAGTAAAACCGATGGTATTTGCTGGGATTTTTCCAGTTAACACAGATGAGTTTGAAGAACTCAGAGATTGCATGGATAAGCTTCAACTCAACGATGCTTCACTCACCTTTGAACTAGAGACTTCTCAAGCCTTAGGATTTGGATTTCGTTGTGGTTTCCTGGGAATGCTTCATATGGAAATCATTCAGGAGCGCTTGGAAAGGGAGTTCAATCAAACAGTAATTACTACTGTACCTAACGTAAGTTTTATTGCAACTACCACTAAAGGCGAAACCATTATTGTGAATAATCCTACCGAGTTTCCTGACCCGGTAAAAACAGAGCATATTGACGAGCCATTTATTAAAGCACAAATAATTACTAAGCCGGAGTATATTGGAAACATCATGACGCTTTGCTTGGGAAAGCGGGGAATCCTGATCAATCAGAGCTATCTGACGCCTACTCGTGTAGAGTTAATTTTTGAAATGCCGCTTACAGAGATTGTTTTTGATTTTTATGATAAGCTAAAATCACAAACCAGAGGATACGCTTCTTTTGATTACCATCCTATTGGTTATCGCCAAAGTGACATTTGCAAAATGGATATTCTGCTAAATGGGGATAAGGTCGATGCCTTGTCTGCACTGATTCATCGTAGCCGAGCACAAGAGTTTGGACGTAAACTTTGTGAAAAACTAAAAGAACTATTACCTCGTCAGCAATTTCAAATTGCCATACAGGCCGCAATTGGTGCAAAAGTGGTGGCACGTGAAAACATCTCTGCTATGCGAAAAGATGTAACAGCCAAGTGCTATGGGGGTGATATCAGCCGCAAGCGTAAACTATTGGAAAAGCAAAAGGAAGGTAAAAAACGGATGCGCCAAATAGGAAACGTTGAAGTTCCGCAGGAAGCGTTTCTTGCAGTACTAAAGCTTGATGAATAGTTAATTAATTTCCCTTTTTTAGAGCCGGTATTTTTTGTTGGCTGGGCGTTTCAAGGATAGGTAGCTCCCGAGGTGCTTTTCCGTCTTCCAATTTATGGTTGAATACTTTGTTGATGTGCAACCATCTCCCTTTTTCCCATTTGAAACCTTCCTGATCACCATCGGGCACAAAGGTCCAAGGACTTTCCACATCGTCATTTTCTGAAATAAGGTGATCCATCAGAATCATGTCTAACTCAGGGATGTAATCCATGAGTACACGGGTATTTTTTTTATACTCAAGACTCACTCGCATTTGAGTTTCTTTAGGCACACTATCTTTTGCATAACTGAAAAAGGGTCCACCAAATAGGGGTTCTCCCTGATTAGAAAAATGAAGGACTTCTATCCACTTGATTGTACTTTTTGCATTATTGGGATCAAGTCCAAAGAGCGTATAAAAGGGTTTACCTTGTTCTTCTTTTTTGATGATACGATAATAAAGGGCGCCTATCCAATTTTTTGTTGACCGCACTGAATCGGCAGACCGGTCGGTGAATTCTGAAGCATCTCTTAATGGAAAAAGCTTGAGCTTGCCATCTTTGGTGTTGATTTGAATGGCTCCTCGTTGACGGTTATAATAGTCGTTGTATTGGAGATTCCAAGTGATAATTCTAAAACTGGAATCAGGGGCATACATTTTTGAAATCCCTAAAACGGAATCAAAGGGATAATAGAAGGAAAATGGTATTTGCAAAGCACGAACCAGTGTTCGGGTAAAAACACTATCTGCAACCATTCTTTCTTCTGGTAAACTGTCGGTTAGTAAATAGAATGCAAAATCTTTTAAAGTGTCTTCTTTGTAGTGCAATTCCTTTATGGCGTTCGGAGAAATAAGTGTAGGAACTGTTTGCGCAGCTATCCTGTTAATCCCGTTAACAATTAAAAAAAGAAAAAGAAGTAGAAAGCGATACATACTATTGATTAGTTGATCTCTTTATGTAACGTAAATAGCGTTTCAATCATTGTGGACCATTCATATTTCCTTCTTTCTTCAAGAATGCCTGATGCAAAATAGGCAGCTCCCTTGTTGTAAAAGGACTCAATACTCTTGGCTATTGCTTCCGGATTTGGCTCACAAACTAATCCTGCTTTTTCATGCGGAACCATTTCTGGGAGTCCTCCCACATTGGTAACGATCATTGGTTTTTTAAAATAATAAGCCAGCGGGGTTACACCACTTTGAGTAGCAGTTTTGTATGGCTGTACAACCACATCGGCTGCTGATAAGTAAAAGCCAACTTGCTCGTCAGGAATAAAATGCGTACGAAGAATAACTTGGTCTTGTAATTGATAATCTTGAATCAATTGGCGATAGTGAACTTCGTTCTCATAAAATTCTCCGGCAATAAGTAATTTAATATTTAACGATCTGATTTGTTGCATTTGCATGGCTGCAAGCAAAAGATCCAACCCTTTATAAGGTCTGATAAATCCAAAAAATAAAATGATTTTATCCTGACTGTTCAATCCTAATTTTTCGCGCGCAAA
Organism: Bacteroidota bacterium; assembly: GCA_016868475.1. Lineage (GTDB taxonomy): Bacteria > Bacteroidota > Bacteroidia > Chitinophagales > Chitinophagaceae > JJ008. The sequence continues at coordinate 26,145 of VGGU01000019.1, read as the reverse complement.
TTCTTGTGGATGCTGAGGCCCAAATTGATCATAAAGCGGATGAACGGTAAGCTTTGCAGGTTTAGTAGGCGCAAATAGTTGTAAGTCCTTCAACACGGATTTGCTCATGGTCACAAACCCGTCACAACTTTTAATAAAATAGTGGGTAAATAGTCGATCACCTGGTCTTTTTTCGTGCGGGATCACATTATCAGCAATACAAATCACCTTGGTCTTCTTATTATTGATCAGGCGCAGTATTGTTCCCAGACAAGGACCCATGAAAGGAATCCAAAATCTTACTATAATTAGTTCCGGATTCTTTTTTCTAAGCTGCAAACCCACTTTAATCCAGTTCAGGGGGTTTATGGAATTAATCAAGGTTCGGATTGTTAATCCTGTAGGTGGAGGGGTATTTACAAACTGTGATTTTCCAGGGAAAAGAAAGCCAGGATATTGCAGTGAAAAAGACCAAATTTCGCAGGCCTGTCCAGCTTCCTGAAAGGCATAGGCGAGGCGTTGATTAAAACTCACTATTCCACCACCCCGAAGCGGATGCGCCGGACCTATAATTACAATACCTGCCATTAAAAACCAATTTGAGTTTCTACCAGATATTGATTACGGGTAGGGGAGTTTCTAGCAATGAGTTCGCCCAAATAGCCGGCTAAAAACAATTGCATGCCCACAATTAATAAAGTAAGTGCAATATAGAAGCCTGGTTTGTTTGTTAGTGCAAAGTTTGTATCTGCTATTTTGGAAAGGATCAAAAAGCCTGTCACAAAAAATCCTGCCAGGAAACACAGCGATCCCCACAATCCAAAAAAATGCATGGGGCGTTTAGCAAATTTTCCAACAAAAGAAATAGACAAAAGGTCTAAGAATCCATTGATAAAACGATCCCATCCAAACTTGGAAACCCCATGTTTCCGTTTCCGATGTTCAACTGTTTTTTCTCCGATTTTTTTAAAGCCTGACCACTTTGCCAAAACGGGTATATAGCGATGCATTTCGCCGTATACTTCAATGCTCTTCACCACTTTTTTTCGATAGGCTTTTAAGCCGCAGTTAAAATCATGCAATGGAATACCCGACATGCTTCGTGTAACGGCATTAAAGAAAAAAGAAGGAATGTTTTTGGTCAAGGTATTGTCATAACGCACCTTTTTCCATCCACTTACCAGATCATAATCTTTTTCTAGGATCATATTTCTAAGGCCGGGTATTTCGGCTGGAGAATCCTGCAAATCAGCATCCATAGTAACCACTATGTCGCCTGATGCAGCGTGGAATCCTACTTGTAAAGCAGCTGACTTTCCGTAGTTGCGTTGAAACTTTATGCCTTTAACATTTGTATTACTCCTTTGTAGTGCTTGAATCACTTGCCAGGAATTGTCCTCGCTGCCATCGTCAATATAGATAACCTCATAAGAATAGCCTTGTTCGTTCATCACTTCTTCAATCCAACGGGTTAACTCCGGAAGTGACTCGGCCTCATTCAATAAGGGTATGACTAAAGATAAATCCATTATTTCTTTTGAAACGTAAGCAAGAAGGAGCTAATAGCTGTCATCAAACTCCCTACAATCAAATATCCGAAAATTGTTCGGGAAACCAGCATAGTGGGATATCCTTCTGTGTATAGCTTAACCTCTCTTTCGATTTCGGTTGGTGTTCGGCTATTGGTTTGTTGAAGTGCAGATTTAAACTGCACTGCTGAAGCTTCGATTAGGTCGGGGTGTAGCTGAATAAAAACATAACTGAACAAGGTCATTAGCAGGGTAATTAAAACAAAATGTTTGAATCCAACCTGAAAAAACTCGCTAAATGATTTTAAACCCTTTCTATTAAAAAAAAGTAAGAACCATGTACTCAATCCATAGAAACCGTAAATTATTAGCTGAGTATTGGTAGGGTCTTCTAAGTAGTTCAACAAGCCCAGCCAACTTATTGCCATCATCAACAACGCGGTAAGCGTACTCCAGAATAGGTGGTTAAGATTCATACAAAGAGACTAATAGCATTGGAGTGAAGCGTTCCAATCACTTTTCCTAAAAGTATCTTTCCTATGAAAGGGGTATTGGAAGAGCGCGACTTAAAATCATCTTTGGTTGGCGTCCATTCTAGTGTTGGATCAAAAAGCGTGAAGCAACATTTTTGATTAACAGCTATGGTAGGGATTTCTAATCCAAATATCTTACGCGGATTAAGGGAAAAGATCTCCACCGTTCGTAAAGGGGTCAAGCCTTGTACGGCAGTGTTGGTTACCGAAAAGGCTGTTTCAAGCCCAATCATCCCATATTGTGCATGTTCAAATTCCACCAATTTACTATCAGTTTCATGGGGAAAATGATGGCTGGCAATGCAATCCACTTGCCCTTCTTTCACGGCAACTCTTAAAGCATCTCTATCCGCTTTGCTTCGTAGGGGTGGATTTACTTTTAAATGAGTATTGTAGTTGGCAAGATCTTCATCTGAGAAATAGAGGTGATAGGGTGTAACTGAGCAGCTTACCGATACAGACTCTTTCTTTGCATGCTGTATCAGTTGTAAAGAATTAGCGGTGCTAATCCCTGTAAGATGTAGTGCTGACTCTGCATAACCACAAAGTGCAAGGTCCCTTGCTACCATTAATTCTTCTGCGATAGCGGGCTTTCCAGGCAACCCCAATTGCGTGGAGGTGATGCCTTCGTTTATCAGTCCACTTGGGTTGATACTGTAATCATCTGGCACTTGAATAATTACCGCATTGATAGCTTTAACATATTGTAATGCTTTAATAAGCAAGCCTCCTGACTGAATGCAATGCTGTCCGTCAGAGAATGCAACAGCTCCATTTTCATACATGTCATACATTTCAGCAAGCTCTTTGCCCTCTGCTTGCCGAGTTATAGCGCCAATGGGATGAATAGTAGTAGGTAGAGATTGACTTTTATGTAAAATGTATTCAACTCCTGCTTTGTTATGCAAAACAGGATTTGTATTGGGAACAATTAATACGTCTGTAAATCCTCCTCGTGCAGCTGCAGCAGCTCCGGAATCCAAGGTCTCTTTATGTTCAAACCCGGGATCTGCAAAATGAGAGAAAGAATCAACCCATCCCGGTGAAATGCATAGGCCTGGACTGGTAACTGTTTTGTCAACGTCGGACAGGTCTATTTTCCCAATCTTTGTGAGGATACCATTTTCAATAAGGAGATCAACTTTTTTGTTGTTGAAAGAAGAGGAGGGGTCAACAACAAGGGCTTGCTTAATGAGGAGCTTCATTAATAATCAAAGGTAAAGCTTAGTCTCCGTTCCAAAAAATCCGAAAAATAGCGCTAATTTTGCCTCCCCCGGAGAAATTCTCCATTGAAACGGGACGTAGCGCAGCCCGGTAGCGCACTTGCATGGGGTGCAAGGGGTCGCTAGTTCGAATCTAGTCGTCCCGACTGAAAAGAGCATCGAGAAATCGGTGCTTTTTTTTTTATTAATAATTTTTATTAAATTCAATTACGAATAATACAATTATGATCTCGGTTGCTGATGCCTTAAAAAGAAAAAATCTCTTGCCTGTTACTGTGGCGCCTGGCACTTCTGTATTAGATGCGTTGCAGCTGATGATGGATAAAAATATTGGATCACTGGTGGTGACCAATGGGAGTTTGTATCTGGGGGTTTTTACGGAACGTGATTATTCTCGAAAAGTGATTCTTTGTGGTAAAAGCTCGGAGTTTACCCTGGTAGAGGAAATCATGTCTCAAAACATACCTGCTATTTCCATAACAGACACTATTGAACTTTGTATGCAATTAATGAGTCAACACAATGTGCGTTATCTTCCCGTATTAGAAGACAAAAAATTAATAGGTATTATTTCAATGAGTGATGTTGTAAGAGAAACTATTTCAGCACAGCAGGAAACCATTGACTTACTTCAGCACTACATTCAAAGCTGAGCCATAGAGCTTGCATTTGATCGGTTTCAGTTGGGAAACTACACCCACCTTATTGAAAATCAATAGAGTAGAGGTTAAATATTATTTATCCACATTTTTCTACTTATGCAACTTTTTGATTTACATGTGTTAAGAATTATTTCTCTTTCTTATTAAGTTGAAAATCAGGAAACTAACATAGATGCATTACTATTTTTTGTGATTGTTTACTAGCATAACTTTCAATAAGGTTTACGAAATAAATTTTTGCACTAAACTAAAATCGTACAAACTATGGACGCTAAAATCCAACAATTGCTCAGCTTACCTAGTATGGTAAACGGTATGATTAAAACAAATTCTGTTAACAACGCTGTTGATGCTTTCGATTCAAACGGTGGAGTTAGGCATTACACAAGCCTACTTTATCGATGGGCCGCATTCATTGGATGGGTTGCTATGGAATTCACAATTTTAAAGGCAGCTTATGGTTACTTCACCGGAGGAACAGCCAGTGGCTTAGCGCTATTTGGCAGTGTTGTAACTACTTTATTATTGGTAGCATCAGCCTTCCCAATTGCTCAGTTAATCCGATCCAGAGGTGAATCCCTTGGTACCGGACATCAGGGAATGACTAGTTTCATTTTCGGTGACTTTATTAAAACCAATATCCGATTATTGGGCGAAGTTGCTGCTATTACGGCACTGTTCGCAGCTTTCAACCAAACAGTTTCCTTCTTGTTGGACAATTCACTTTTCTCCGCTACAAGTTCAGGTGCGCTCGACTCCTTAAATGCTGTTTCATCAATCCCAATGAATCTTTTAAATGAGGTAATGGGGATGTTTCATATTGATTTAGTAACCAATAGTCTTAATGCCGCTTCAAGTTTTCGCATGGATTCAAGTGGAACTTATGATGGAGATTTTGTGTGGAACACTCAGGATCTAATTGGAGTAATTAATTCTTATGTCAACGTAATTATTAGTCTTGCCTTTGTTTATGTTAGCCTTGCTATCTATGGCTTCTTATACAAAATGGCAACCACTCTATTGAATTGGATCTCTTCACCTTCAATCCCTATTTCACTTAAAAACAAATAGAGGATACGCTAATTATTACAATCATCAACCCTGACCATTTAGTCAGGGTTGATTGTTTATATACCTTTCAAGCCTTTTGGCAATTAAACACCCTTCTACTTTCGGAGTCTCATAGTTAATAGAATAGTTTATCTATGAAACTAGGACCAACCACAAAGATCTTATTATGGGGGGCTAATATCTGGTATTTTGGAGAGGGGATGCTGGGACCGCTTTATGCAATTTTTACCGAAAAAATTGGAGGAGATATATTAGATATTACTTGGGCTTGGTCAACTTATTTAATTTTTACAGGCTTATTTTACATCCTCGTTGGAAAGTTGGTAAATCGAAAAAAATATAAGGTCAAGCTGCTTTTCATAGGATATCTATTAAATGCATTACTAACCTTTTGTTATTTATTGGTTGATGAGCCCGTAGAACTTTTTTTAGTGCAAATTGGGTTAGGCATAGCTGAGGCTATTGGTACTCCTATATGGGATGCTTTGTTCGCTTCCAGTTTACATAAGGAACATGATACCTATGCCTGGGGTTTACATACTGGGCAATCACAAATTGTTTCAGGCATTGCATTTGGTTTTGGGGGCCTGTTGGCTTACTACTATTCATTCAATTTGCTTTTTACTATCATGGGGATAATACAACTAATTGCAGTAGGGGTAGTCTATCAGCTATTATTACCAAAGAATAATCCCGATATTTGACATAGAAAAAAAACATTTATGAAAATCTCTAAATTGTTATTGCTTGCTTCATTGATTGCCCTGTTTTCGGAAGCAAACGCACAGGTTGAATTTAAGATCATTACAAGTATCGAGTCAATAGTTCCAATGGGGCTTGGTCGTTCTCGTATTATTGAAAACAACGGGGGTGCAAATGCGGATGAACTGACCACAGAAAGAACAGAGGGAGTTGATTCACGTCAAAGTGCCATAAAGCGCAATGAGGTAAAAATTGATGAACTAAACGAAACCAAACTGCTAAACTTGTTCAGTTTGGGAGGAATTAATTTTAGGAATATTGCATCCAATGATGCGGTGATCGCTTCTAAATTAAACCTACTTACTCAGCAGGGCTGGGAGCTTGCTTATGTAACTTCCGCCGTAGAGAGCAACGCGGGCAAGGATGATGGCGAAGGCATTTTTATTACTCGCTTTATCTTTCGCCGTTCTTTGAGCAAGTTGAAATAACATGACACCAGAACGATTTGAAAAATTGTCAGCTGTTTTACAACGTAGACAATTTAATTTGACCGTTGTTTTGGAGAACGTATTTGATCCTCACAATATTTCCGCGGTAATGCGGACCTGTGATGCAGTAGGGGTGCAAGAACTCTATATCTTAAATACCAAAATACCCCGTCATAAAAAGTGGGGAGCAAGAAGCTCTTCTAGTGCTGCCAAGTGGTTGACCATACATCAATTTGAGGATACCGACCAATGTTTTGAAAAACTTCGAAAGCAGGGGTTTAGCATTATTACCACACACTTGGATGCAGACGCTGTTCCTTTGTATACTATGGATCTTACTGCTTCACTTGCTCTGGTTTTTGGTAATGAGCATAATGGAGTGAGTGAGGAAGTAAGAGCTAAAGCGGATGGCAATTTTGTAATACCTCAGGTTGGGATTATTCAATCTTTAAACATCAGCGTAGCTTGTGCGGTTACTTTGTACGAGGCGTTTAGACAAAAAGAAAAAGCAGGGCATTATCATGTTCCTCCACAGCAAGTAGGGCAACGGCTTCAGTTATACAAAGACTGGGAATTAGAGTAGGTTAAGGCTCAGCGTCTATGTTGGAAGAGATGTTAACTGCCTGTAAGGAATAAATACTCACGTTCAGTTCAAATCCAATTAATAGAATTAGTGAGTTGATGAATATCAGGATCATAATAATGAGTACAATACTAATGGATCCATATAATTGATTGTATTGAGAAAAATTGGCCACCCACCAGGAAAGCGCACCAGAAGTAACCAGCATCAAGCTAGTGGCAACAATTGATCCAGGGTTTATTAGTTTCCATTTCTTATATACAGAAGGGCCAAGTTTGTAGATAAAAGAAATACAGGAGAAAAATAATAGAAAAATAACCGACCAACGCAGGTTGGAAAGCATAGTTCTGAGCGATTCATTTTCAATGCCAAACCAAGCTAGCACCACATCGCGTGCAATCAAGGCAACCAAGGATGCCATTACAAATAAATAGAGCAAAATAGTCAATTGAAGGGCTGCTTTTCTTCGTTGCCAATTTGTTCTCTTTTTAAACCCAGCATAGTTTTTATCAAAGGATCGCATGATGCCCATCATGGCATTTGAGGAAAAGTACAGAGAAAGAACAAAGCCTAAGGATAGCAATCCATTTCTGGGGTTGTTAATGAAGTCTTGTAAAAAATTAATAAGAACTGCGTTGTTTCTTTCTCCGGGTATTATGTCTTTGATCAGTTGATATAATTCTTGTTGTAGGGTTAATGTAATGGGCAGATAGGGGATGAGGGTGAAAAGAAATATAATGGCTGGGGGTATAGCCATTACAAAATTAAAAGCAATGGCGGAGGCACGCTCTGTCATTCCAATTGTTTGTACTTGCCGAACAAAGAAGGCAGCTACGTGATAGATGGGGATGCCATTAAACCCGGGGAATGTAGTGGTTTTACTTTTTTGAACAAGCCATTTTATCAATGGCAAGTTTAATAGGAAATTAATTAGTTTAGTTTTGCTGTTCATTCTAGTCTTTTACGTTGTGCTGCATGGAACAAGTTTACATTTGTTTGATGCTCTTTATAGGTAGAAGAGAATAATGTTTTTCCATCAAATTTCCAGCTGGCCACAAAGAAAAGGTAATTAGTGATTGGGGCATCCAGCACTGCTTCAATTGCTTGTAATGAGGGAGTACAAATGGGACCTGGAGGAAGACCTGCGTTTAGATAAGTGTTATATGGCGAATTGATTGCCAAATGCTGATATAAAATTCTGTTAAGCGTATAATCACGGCTGGCATATTTTGCCGTTGGGTCTGCTTGCAGCTTCATACCTATTCGAAGTCGGTTTAAATAGGTGCTTGCAATTAAATAACGATCTTCCTTGTTGTTTGTTTCTTCTTCTACGATGGAAGCCAAAATAGAAACTTCAATGGGTGTGAGACCTTTATTCCTGGCCTGCTGAATTTTCTCGACATCCCAGTACTGTTTCCACCGTTTGTAGAGCCGACCGGTTATTGTTGCCGGGTTATCTGCCCATCCTATTTCATAGGTATAGGGCAATGCCAGTGTCAATAGTGTCTGGGTGTTTACTCCATATAGTTGAATGGAGTCATTGCTTTTAAAATAATGCAATAATTGTAAAGAGTCAGTCTTTGAGTCAATTCCATTCCCTATTAAACCGGCTAAATCTTCCAGCGTTCGTATTTTATTGACACTAAGTTTTACATAAGACTGGTTTCCATTTTTTAGATTTCTGGCTAATTGAAAGGCGCTTGTACTGGCAGAAAGTTTGTATCTCCCTGCCCGAACAGTATCTACATGCCACCATTTTAATAATTGACTGATCCAGAAAGTTGCTTTAAGTTCATCGTTCTGTTGAGCCTGGGTCAGCAATGACAAACTGGGAGTAGGCTCGGCTATGTAAAGAAACTTATTATGGTTTGAAAGGGTAGGGCCAAATAGTCCCCAACTAACCCAGGCTAATAGGATACTACTGCTTCCAAGCAGCAGGAGTAGAAAAAGTTTGATTCGCACAAATTCAAATTAAGAAAAAAAAACCCCACGCTAGCGTGGGGTTTACTAAAAATGTTTTTTTACTTAATAGGTTGAGCAGGTGCCGGTAGGGATGAAGCGGGAGTAGGCGATGCTTGTGCTGGAACAGCTAATCCACTTGCTTCTTTAGCTCTATCACTTTGATTGTTTCCACCTCCCTGTATAAACAGCACGGAGAGCAAACATAATAAGGCAACCACAGTACCAAAGATCCAGGTTCCTCTTTCTAATACATCAGTAGTTTGCTTTACGCCCATGAATTGGGTACTAAATCCTGCGATATTGCCGGAAAGACCTCCGCCTTTTGGATTTTGCACCAAAACAAAGAAGCCAAGAAATAAAGTGGCAACTACAATTAAGATTACAAATAATATGATCATAGCGTTGTGTTTAATTGATTGATGCGGCTTGCAAAATAAGCGCTTTTTGAGGGCTCCAGCAAACTTAATTTACTATAAACTTCTCTGGCTTTTGCAGTGTTGCCCTGCTTGATCCATATTTCTGCCATGGCTTCGGTAATTACTTGATTTTGCTCCAGTGAGTTACCCGCCAAAAGCTCTACTTTTTTCTCTTCCAGGGGGTCAATGGTTTTTCCCACTTCTGTCAATGGGAGTCGTTTCATGGCTTTAATCCATTCGGTAAAGCTTTTGAGTTGTTGTCCAAATTTGTCTTCGGGAAACTCTTCTGGTTTGTATTGAATTCCTTGTGAAGCAAAGTAGTCGATAGTATGAAAGGGTTCAAAAGCCGGTAATTCCTGAGTGGTAGTTGTCGCAGGTGGAGTAGATGGTTTGGCTACTGCATGTTGCACGCCAGGTTCTAGCAATAAGTTCAGCCAATTTACAGATGGAAAAAATAGTTGCGCTTGTTCGTAGGCGCTTACCCATGCCGGATCTTGAAGGGTCTTTAACTTATGTACTAGTAATAAACGGGCGGTTGACAACCAGGGATAGTCGGCACATAGTTTTTTTATCTCAGCCAGGGAACACTCATTGATGGAGGATTTACCCAGCAGAACTGTAGCTATGTTGGAGAGTGGTTGTTTCATGTATTACCAATTCGAAAATACTTTATTGAAAATATCATCTGCCAAAGTTCTGACTAAATCTTCTCCAAGTGAGGCTTCAGCGGCTTGCACGGACAAGCTTCCTTTGAATTCAAAACTTCTACTCACGTCTACCTTGCGGGTTTCATTTGCTTTGCGATCGTAAACGCTTAACTGTAGACTTACACTTAAGCGATTGTTGGCTGATTGTTGTCCTGCAATTGCAGAAGTGGAAAAGCTATATTGTGTAATAGCGCCACTAATTTCCCAATCTGCCTCATTATTGGTTTGTATCAATCTTGTTTGAGCTAAGATCTTTTGGCGTACTTTATCCGTTAACCGTGGGCTTAATTGAGGATTTACATAGGACGCTTTATTCTCAATGAAGTTAACCTTGACCGTTTTGATGCTATCCGGAACAGCAGCATCCGTAAATCGATAAATGCCGCATCCGCTTAGTCCTAGCTGCGACACAATACCCAATGCTGCCAGGAGTATTACAAAAAAAGAGGCGCTTCTAATATTATTGTTCTTCAATGTCGTATTCTTTAAGTTTTCTATATAAAGTTCTTTCACTTATTCCCAGATCAAGGGCAGCGTCTTTTCTTTTGCCTTTATGTTTCTTAAGGGCCTTGATAATTAACTCTTTTTCCTTTTCCATAATGTTTAGACTCTCATCCACCTCTACATGCTCTTGTATGGCAGTGGCAGCGTGTGAGAATCCAGCTGGTAAAAGCGGAACGGAAAGGGGATGAACAGTGGTGGTAATAGGAGTGGAATCAGTCAGGGAAAGAGGTGCTGTTAAATCGGCAGCGTTAACATTTAATTCATGCAACTTTCCTGCTAATTGAGGGTAGGATTTGGCAATTTCCGGGTTGCTTAATAATTCAACGAACATTCTCTTGAGTTCATTGACATCTTTTTTCATGTCAAAAAATAGCTTGTACAATATTTCTCTTTCATTGGCAAATTCCGGTTGATTACCACTTTTTCCTGACCAGATCGGCAATCGATTAGCCGAGAAAGGTTGCAAGTACTTGTTTAAATGTTCAGCGGTGATCAATTTTTCTTGTGCAAGCACTGATATTTGTTCGGCAATATTTTTTAATTCACGAACATTACCGGGCCAGGGGTAATTCAACAACACTTGTTTGGCCTCCGGGTCCAATTGTACAGAAGCTGTTTTATATTTAGTGGCAAAATCTGCAGCAAATTTTCTAAATAGTAAATGAATATCTTCTGGCCGATCATGCAATGAAGGCACCCGAATTGGCACCGTACTTAATCGATAATAAAGATCTTCTCTGAATTTTCCATTTTGTACCAATTGTAATAATTCTCTATTTGTGGCAGCCACCACACGAACATCAGTTTTTTGAACTTTAGAAGAACCTACTCTGATATATTCGCCCGTTTCTAATACTCTTAAAAGCCTGGCTTGCGTTCCTAATGGCAGTTCGCCAATTTCGTCAAGAAAAATTGTTCCTCCATTGACGGTTTCAAAATAACCTTTACGGGCTTCTGTGGCTCCTGTAAAAGAGCCCTTTTCATGACCAAATAATTCTGAATCAATGGTTCCCTCTGGAATGGCGCCACAGTTTACTGCAATAAATGCATTGTGTTTTCTGGCAGAAAGGGAATGAATGATCTGAGAGAATACTTCTTTTCCTACTCCACTTTCTCCATTGATTAAAACCGTTAAATCCGTAGCAGCAACTTGTGCGGCTACTTCAATAGCATAATTCAATGCAGGCGCATTACCTATAATTCCAAATCGATTTTTAATACTTTGTATTTCCATTATCAAGTCTGAATGAGTTAATGAACTACTAGCTTTCCTTTCAAGGTTCCTTGGGTACAATCTGTAATTGTTACCAGTGCAAAATCTCCCTTTTGGTAAGTGTGATTCTCCTTTGGAAACACCACTACCTTATTTTGCGAGTTCCTGGCCTTCCATGCTCCTGCATCTTTTTTGCTATCTCCTTCGATCAGTACTTTGAAAGTTTTTCCAATGTCTCGTTTATTGCTTTCTAAAGACAACCTGTTTTGTAAAGAAACAATTTCTTCCAATCTTCTTTTTTTAATCTCTTCCGGCACATCGTCTGTGAAGCGCCTAGCGGCCAATGTTCCCGGACGCTTACTGTAGAAGAACATATAGGAAAAGTCATATTGACAATATTCCATAATGGAGAGCGTTTCCTGATGGTCTGTTTCTTGTTCTGTGCAAAATCCTGCAATAATATCTGCACTAATTCCGCAATCAGGTAAAAGGGCGCGGATGCGATCAACTTTGGCCATATACCACTCTCGGGTGTATGTTCTATTCATCAATTGAAGTATCCGACTGGAACCACTTTGCACGGGAAGATGGATGTATTTGCAAATATTCTCATGGCGGGCCATTGTAAATAGCACCTCATCCGTGATGTCCTTTGGGTGTGAAGTGGAAAATCGAACGAGTAAATCTGGGGCAATTTGCGCAACCTGCTCTAATAAATCGGCAAACGTAAAGGATTTGGAAGAATCTTGATTGGTCGTGAAATAATAGGAGTCTACATTTTGTCCTAACAAAGTGATTTCCTTGTATCCATTTTGATACAAGTCCCTGCATTCTTGAAGTATACTATAGGGATCTCTGCTTCTTTCTCGCCCTCGAGTAAATGGCACCACACAAAACGAACACATATTGTTGCAGCCACGCATGATGCTAACAAAAGCGCTTATGCCATTACTATCCAATCGAACAGGAGCGATATCTGCGTAAGTTTCCTCTCGGCTTAATAAAACATTTACTCCCTTTTGACCACCTGCCGCCTCTTCAATTAATGTGGGAAGTGAACGATAAGCATCAGGCCCAACAACCAGATCCACCAGCTTTTCTTCTTCCAAAAATTTTAATTTCAATCGTTCGGCCATGCATCCCAATACCCCAATTAATAGCGATTTTTTTCTACGCTTTAGGCTTTTAAAAGTGGTTAGTCTTTTTCGAACAGTTTGCTCGGCCTTTTCGCGAATTGAACAAGTATTGATTAAAATAAGATCGGCTTCTTCTTGGTTAGTGGTTGGACCAAACCCGGCTCCTTGTAAGATGGAGGCTACCACCTCACTATCCGCAAAATTCATCTGGCAGCCATAACTTTCTATATAAAAAAGCTGCTTAAATAGATTTTGAGGTTGTTCTGCGGGCGCATATATCTCCCCAAGTTGATCCTCTACCTGTGCATTATTTAGCGTCAATTGGTCCATCTGCAAATTTTGGGTGCTGCAAATATACCAAGTGCTACTTGAATCTGACAGGTTGTCACTATTCTTTAACGTTCTTAATTAATGAAAAAGTGGAGTATTTCTAGCCTAAGACCTTGGTTAGAAAGGATTTTTGAAAAAATGATTCAATGGCGGTTAGGCCTTAGCAATTTTTTGTTCTAACCAGCTTTTCTCTATGGGAATGATCCAGTTTGTTTTGAGTTCCTCCAGTGTCTGTACCGTGTTGTTAAAGTAGAGGGTGTCTTTTGTGAGAAAATTTTTTTCAAGGGCATAATTGAGCTGTGCCAGGGGTAATATTTCAATCTTGTCTTTTATAAAAAAAGAAAGCTGAGTTCTGTCAAAAAGACTCACGCTGAATTCTTTTTCTATGTTCTTTATTTCTCTAACTGATGCATCAGTGCTACAGCCACCTACCGCAACCTTACTTTCGTCAGCGATAAAAATTATGAACCTTCTAAAGAGCAATAACCCGGTAGCTTCTACAGGGTCGCCATGCGATTTCCAATTAACTGCAAATTGCTCTAATCGGGACTCGATTTCAAGCGCTTCCTGTATGGAAAAGATTCTAGCTGACTGGTAAATCCAAACGCGGGAAAATTTTGAATACTGTTGTGGTAGTAGTGTTTGGTAGTGTAGTTTCATAAAGTTTTATTCCCTGATCATTTCTTTTTCAATAATCTCCGCAATATCCAAGACGCTTACTTCATCCTCCTTCTCCGCTTCTTTAATCCCATCAGTTAGCATAGTATTACAAAAAGGACAAGCAGATACTACAACGGCGGCAGCAGTAGCTAAGGCTTCTTCGGTTCTTTCTTTGTTTATTCGCAAGTTTCCTTTTTCCTCCTCTTTGAACATTTGAGCACCGCCCGCGCCACAACACAGTCCTGTAGACCTACATCGCTTCATCTCCACCAACTCACTGTCTAATAATTCAAGTACTTTTCTGGGAGCTTCATAGATGCCATTGGCTCTCCCTAAATAGCAGCTATCATGGTACACAATTCGTTTTCCTTTGAAAGTTCCGCCCTCTTTTATCTTGATTTTTCCCTGATCAATCAGTTGTTGTAATAACACTGTATGATGTATTACTTCGTAATTACCGCCTAGTTCTGGATATTCATTTTTTAATGTATTGAAGCAATGCGGACAGGTGGTTACAATTTTTTTGACACCATAGCCATTAAGCGTTTGAATGTTCTGGTAGGCCATCATTTGGAAAAGAAATTCATTTCCTGCTCTTCTGGCTGGATCGCCCGTGCAACATTCTTCTTTTCCCAAAATAGCAAAATCAATTCCCACCTTTTGTAGAATGATTGCAAAGGCTTTACTGATACGCTGTGCACGCTGATCAAAGCTACCTGCGCAGCCTACCCAGAATAACACTTCTGGAGATTTTCCTGCAGCAACGCAAGAAGCGAGAGTAGGGATATTCATGTAGTGAAAATTGTTCAACAAAAATACAGAATTTGTGTAGTTGCAACTAAAGGGGTGAAGGGTTTGCTGTATTTTTGATCACAGATTTATGCGCAATTTTTTCAAACGTTTCTATCGATGGGAAGAATGGAATTTTTTTATTCTTTACCTACCCTTGTTTCCTTGTTGGCTATGGTATTGTTTACGTAGTGGTTCATTTTGGTTCTTTAGTTCTTCCAATCCAACTCTTACGTTTGGTGGTTTTGAAGGGGAGGGAAAAGGTGAAATGTACCAACAGCTTCCACCACATCTATATCCTAAAACCATTTACATTGACCCTGCGTTGCCGCTGACTAAAGCAATGCAACAGATCGGAGAGGCTGGATTTACATTACCCATTACGGTTAAACCAGATGTAGGAATGAAGGGATTATTGTTTCGTCGTATTGAATCTTGGGAACAATGGGAACGTTACCACCAAACCATTCCGGCCCAATATCTTGTTCAGGATTGGATAAAGTATCCAAAAGAATATAGCATTTTCTATTACAGGCACCCTGCAGAAAAGAAAGGAGTGATCAGCGGGTTCATCCAAAAAGAATTGTTACAGGTGGTGGGAAACGGAACGGCTACCCTTGAAGAATTAATCCGATTACATCCAAAGGCTTTTTCTCGCAAAGTGGAATTAAAGGCAAAACATGCCGCCCATTGGCAAACCGTAATAGAAAAGGATTGTCCTTATTTTCTTTCCTTTGCAGGGAATCATAACCGAGGAGCCCATTTCATTAATCTGGCTGATGAAATAGATCAACAATTGCTTGAAAAATTTGATGAACTAAGTGCTGCTACTCAATTTTATTATGGTCGATATGACCTTAAGGCTAATTCAGTCAGGGAATTGAAAACAAGCCATTCTTTTTCTATAATAGAATTCAACGGATGTGGCTCTGAACCCAATCATATTTATGACTGTGGATTATCGCTATTGCAGGCTTATCGAACACTTTTACAGCATTGGCGTGCACTATTTATCATAAGTGCTTACAATCATCGGCATGGAGTTAAGTATTGGTCCTTTAAACGGGGTTGGGACTTGTTGAAACAAGCACAAAGCCATTTTAAAAAACTCGAACAGCTTGATGTTTCCGGTTTATAAACTATTTTGCTACTATGGTTAAATTGATGCAAGTACTTTTGATTGGGCTCCTGGTGAGTTTTATTGGTACCTTGCCACTTGGCACTCTAAATGTAGCTGCCATGCAAATTTCCATAGCCAGTGGAATTCAGGCGGCACTTTTATTTGTATTGGGTTCTCTACTTGCCGAGATGATCTATGTTCGTTTATCCCTTGTTGCCTTGGATTGGTTTCGAAAGCGAACCCAACTATTACGTGTTTTCGATTTTCTTACCATACTACTATTGATTGGGCTGGCGATTGCTAATTTTCGGGTGGCGTTTTCTGAAAACAGTCATCATAGCAATCCAATTCTGGACAATGCACTTCCTAAAATACTATTGGGATTTTTGATGAGTGCTATTAATCCTGTTCAAATTCCATTTTGGTTTGGTTGGAGCACTGTGTTGTTTTCCAGGGGATTGTTAGCAGCAAAGACTGCTCAATATAATGCGTACATTATTGGGATTGGGCTGGGAACTTTATTGGGTAACAGTATATTTATTTTTGGTGGACAATTAGTGGCTACTACCATCAATAATAACCAATCAATGGTGAGTGAGGTGATAGGATTAATTTTTTTAATAACAGCTGGCTTACAGTTGTATAAGCTGTTTCGAAATAAGGACGCTGCACATCGCATTAATCAGTTGGATATAGAAGCCAATCAGGCTGGTCAACAATTAGACCGCTGGGCAGTTGATGGTAAAAAAAAATAAGGTCAAGTGGGTTGGATCCATTTCTCCCTATCCTCAGGATTAAATTTCCAAGGAGCAAAATTGTTCTCTATGTTCCCAAAAAGGGTGGCCCACTCAGCAGGTGTATTGCTCTCTTCCATTACTAAGTTTCTGCGTAGTTGAAGAATAATATCCAGAGGACTGAGGCTTACCGGGCACTCTTGTACACAAGCATGGCAAGTAGTACAAGCATTGATTTCTTCCACAGTAATAAAATCGTGTAATAAGGAGCGGCCATCTTCCTTCCAGGTGCTATTTGAAGCAACAACTTTTCCAACTTCTTCTAGTCGGTCTCTTGTGGCCATCATTATTTTACGAGGGGAGAGTAGCTTTCCAGTTTGATTAGCTGGGCAAGCACTGCTGCATCTGCCACATTCTGTGCAACTATAAGCGTCTAATAGATTTTTCCAACTTAGGTCCATTACATCGCGTGCACCAAAACGGGGAGAATTAACATGGCCATCAGTGGGGGCTAACTCAGGCTGCATGGCATAAATCACCTCTTGCTGTATCGCAGGCATGTTTTCCATTTTCCCCGATGGTTCCAACTTTGCAAAGTACGCACTGGGGAAAGCAAGGATGATGTGTAGATGCTTGGAGTGGGGGAGGTAATTCAAAAAGGCATAAATGCCTAATATATGCAACCACCAAGTAGTTCTTTCTAAAACCACCAATGTTTCATTAGTAAAGGAGACAAATAGTGGATGAAGCATTGAGGAGATCCAAAAATTTCCAGTAAGGTGTTGACTATAGGCAAGGTGGCCTCTTTGTTGTAACAATGTATCGCTGGCGTTCATGACTAAGAAAAGAGACATTAATAGCAGCTCAGTTCCTAGAATAATAAAGGCGTCTTTTCTAGGCCAGCCATTCAGGTCTGTGCTTTGTAAACGTGCAATGGACTTTAAATTTCTACGAATAATAAAAACTGAACAAGCCAAAAAGACTAAAACAGCCAGTGTTTCAAATGCATTAATTAATAGAGAGTAGGCCGATCCAAGTATTGGTGCAAATAAACGGTGTTGCCCGAGTATACCATCAAGAATTATTTCAATAATCTCAACATTGATAATAATAAATCCGGCATAAACAATCAAATGCAGCAATGCCACACCTGGTTTTCTGAACATTTTCCGCTGTCCAAATGCCAGTAGTAACACATTTTTCCAACGCTCAATTTTTGGGCCACTGATATTTTCGCTTCGTCCAAGTTTGATTGTGTTGAAGATGGTCTTGCCTCGCTTAGCCACTAAGCTTACAGCAAGTATAGTGAGACCTGTGAAAAGTAGTGGTTCTACCAATGAAAGAATTGTCATAGGTCCGCTAAATTAGTATAAAACATTTCAGAAATAAAATGGATGAAAGAAAACCTTTCCATTGGACAATTCAAGTGTTGGCGCGGGGAATTTAAATGCATTTAAAAACGTAAACAGCAAGCGCACACCTGCTCGATTGGTTGGGATTTTTTTCCAGTTAATATCTGGGGCAATATACCACTGCCTATATCGGATTATATCTCTTCTGTTAAACACCACACCATTGCCTGGTGTGCTGGAAAAATTTTCGTGGCCGCCAAAAAGACCATCCGCACCATATCCAATGGCGAGGTTTAGCCATTTTGGCCAATTGCCTTTTTTTAGGAATGGGGCTATAGCTATACTGGCCCAATAGGTTTGACCGTTATAATCTTTAAGAAATCTACTTGAAGGGTTGTGGCCAAACAGTTGATTGCTTCTCTCTTGCAGGATTAAGTCCTGGTAGTGTCGGGGATGGTAGGAAAATTTTATTTGCAATCGTTGTTCGTTCCAGGCTAACTCTTGTCCGATTAGTAAACCACTTCCAATCATATTGGCAGCAATATCGCCCCAGCTCCATCCCCATTCCTTACTAAATCCATCTAAAACCTCAATGACCGTTTGATAGGCAGCTCCACTCAATCCGCCAATCCAAATTCTTTTTTTTCTTTCCATTCCGGCCCAATTCCAAAGCTCCATACTCCCTACACTTTCAATATATGCCCCATAAATATGGCCAACTTTATCCATTTGCTTCCACT
This sequence comes from Bacteroidota bacterium, assembly GCA_016868475.1. GTDB lineage: Bacteria > Bacteroidota > Bacteroidia > Chitinophagales > Chitinophagaceae > JJ008. Next base: position 7,712 of record VGGU01000019.1, on the reverse strand, counting down.
CTTTCCAATCATTTATGGTGTGAAATTTACTTTGGGGGTAATTACGGTACCAGGCAGTGTAAAGCCCAGCCATTGTTCCTCCATAGCCACTCAGGTTTGCAGCTGTCACCCACTTTTTTCTATTCGTATTAAGTTGCTTCTGATTAAATGAAATTAGTGTGTCTACTGATGTGCTTTGACCATTTACAATAGTTGAAATAATAAAAAAAAAGAAAAGCAACTGCGATTTGCTAGAAATAGTTATGTGGCTTAATCTATACAGCGTTGACAATTTAGCAATCAAATTTCGGTAACTTTATCCTTTCAAAATCAAGGTTATGGATTCGTTTGCACAGGAAAAAGTCAATCAGTGGTTACAGGGGGAATACGATCAGGCAACTAAAGACGCTATAAGTCAGTTGTCATTGGATAACCCTAAGGAATTGGAAGATTCATTTTATAGAAATTTAGAATTTGGTACAGGTGGTTTGAGAGGGTTAATGGGCGTGGGAACAAACCGAATGAATAAATATACAGTAGGAGTAGCCACCCAGGGCTTTGCCAATTACCTGAAGCAAGTATTTAATGAAACGATTCGAGTTGCCATAGCATACGATAGCCGAAACAATAGCCGCTTTTTTGCTGAAACTACCGCTCAAGTATTTGCAGCTAATGGAATCCATGTTTTTTTGTTTGAGGATTTACGACCTACTCCTGAGTTGTCATTTACAATCCGGGAACTGGGATGTCAGGGCGGGGTAGTTTGTACGGCCTCTCATAATCCAAAAGAGTACAATGGTTATAAAGCCTACTGGAACGATGGTTCTCAATTGGTGGCCCCTCATGATAAAAATGTGATAAAAGAGGTTGAGAAAGTTGAGGAAATTGGACAGGTTAAGTGGTCGGGAGGAGAACAGCTTATTACCTCAATTGGAAAGGAAATGGATCAACGATATATCCAAATGGTTAAATCGTTGAGCATTTATCCAGAAGTAGTAGCTCGTTTCAAGGAGTTAAAAATTGTTTATACCCCTATTCATGGGTCTGGAATTCGGTTGGTTCCTTCAGTACTTAAGGCATTTGGATTTAACAACGTGAACCTTGTGAAAGAGCAAGAAGAACCCAACGGTAATTTTCCAACGGTGGCCTATCCAAATCCTGAAGAAAGTGAAGCTATGCAGTTGGGTTTGAATTTAGCCCAACAAATAGATGCAGATATACTTTGTGGCACAGACCCTGATGCAGATCGGTTAGCCATTGGGGTAAAGGACTTAGCCGGGAACTGGGTATTGCTGAATGGAAACCAAACTGCTGCCCTGGCATTTAACTATATGTTAGAAGCACGCAAGGAAAAAGGGATTGCTAGGTCGAATGATATGGTTATTACTACCATTGTAACAACGCCTTTAATTGATGCCATTGCTAAAGCAAATGATGTGTCCTGCTACCGTGTGTTAACAGGCTTCAAGTGGATTGCCGATTTGATAAGAGAAAAAGAAGCCAATGAAAATTACATTATTGGTGGGGAGGAGAGTTTTGGCCTAATGATTGGCAATAAAATTCGTGACAAAGATGGAGTTAGCGCTGTTGCGCTTCTTTGCGAAATGGCAGCTTACGAAAAGTCTAAAGGCAGGAGCTTGTATGATAAGTTAATTGATTTATCGGTTCAACATGGCCTCTACCTCGAGGAGTTACTCTCTATTACACGAAAAGGAAAAGAGGGGCAGCAAGAAATTGCTGCAATGATGAATGGATTTAGAAACAATCCACCTACCACCATTGCCGGTTGTTCCGTAGTTCAACTATTGGATTATGAAGCACAGATTGGGAAGGACCTTTGCCAAGGTCAAACCTGGACATTAACCTTGCCTCGCTCAAACGTATTGCAATTTATTTTATCAGACGGTTCAGTGATCTCAGCAAGACCAAGTGGCACTGAGCCTAAAATAAAGTTTTATTTCAGCGTTCAGGAAAAGATAAGTGGGGCTGAGGCTTATGAAGAAGTAAAAAAACAATTGCAATTTCGCATTAAGAGTTTTAGAACTGCAATGAATTTATGAGGCCAACGGAGGACAAGCATCGGCACCAAGGCTTAAGAAAAAAACTGGTGGACCAACTTCGTTCTAATGGAATTACAAATGAACAAGTATTGGCAGCCATAGGGCAGGTGCCACGTCATTTTTTTCTCGATTCTGCCTTTGATGATATTGCTTATGAAAATCGTGCTTTTCCCATTGGGGAAGGGCAGACAATTTCACAACCTTATACGGTTGCTTACCAAACGCAACTATTAGAAGTTAAACGATTTGACAAAGTGCTTGAGGTAGGGACGGGTAGTGCCTATCAGGCAGTTGTCCTGGCTTTATTGGGTGTGCAAGTTTACACGATTGAAAGACAGCGAAAACTCTTTGACTTGACAAAACAATTCAAGTGGCTGCAATCACAACCCCGTATTAAGTTTTTTTATGGAGATGGGTTTGAGGGCCTTCCTACTTTTGCGCCTTTTGATAAAATATTAATTACCGCAGCAGCACCTCATATTCCACCTAAGTTGGTAGCACAACTAAAGCCAGGAGGAGTAATGGTATTGCCTGTAGGGGAGGGAGAGATGCAACAGATGTGCCGTGTTACCCACGAAGAAAAAGGCAACCTGCGTATTGAACGATTTGAGCAGTTTTCTTTTGTGCCCATGCTTACCGGAAAAGAGAGTTAAAATATTACTACCTTACAAATCCAAACACCTGTTATGCGTATTGTTCCCTTTTTAAGTAGTACTGCAGTTACCATTGCTTTGGTGGCTTTGTTAAATAATCCTTTAGGTAAAGTACCTCCGCCGGGTCCTTTTTTTAGTCCTCAATATGGGTTTTGGCAAAATGCAGAACCTATCAATCAGGACTACAATGGCACACTCACCTTTGATGGATTACAGGGCCCTGTTGAAGTGTACTTTGACGATCGCTTGGTACCACATGTGTTTGCGTCCAATGAGGAAGATTTATATTTTGTACAGGGCTATTTGCATGCCCGATTTCGCCTTTTTCAAATTGATTTACAAACCAGGGCTGCTGCTGGACGAGCCAGTGAACTGGCAGGAAGCAAAGCAATAAATTTTGATAAAGAGCAACGTCGATTAGGGATGGTTTTTGCTGCGGAAAATGCACTCAAAGAAATAAATGCTGATGTGAAGTTTAGGACTTTACTGGACGCTTATACGGCTGGAATAAATTCTTATATGGATCAACTAACCGAAGCGGCATTGCCTATTGAATACAAATTGATGCAAAACAAACCAGAGAAATGGAGCAATTTGAAAACAGCGCTTTTGTTAGAGATGATGTCAAAGATGTTATCTTCTGGTACTGAAAATGATTTGACCAGCACAAATGCAAAATCCATTTTTATGCCGGAGGAATTACAGCAGTTGTATCCTCAAGTTCCTGATTCTTTGCTTCCCATTGTTCCCATTGGAACCAAATTTCCTAACCCTTCAGTTGTACCCATAAAACCAGCCAATGCGGATTCCCTCTATTTTAATAACAAGGCCACTGTGCAAGCACAACCATTAGATCGTCCGGACCCGAATAATGGAAGCAATAATTGGACGGTAGCCGGAAGTAAAACAAAAAGCGGATTTCCCATTTTGGCAAATGATCCTCATCTAGAATTATCATTGCCTTCTATCTGGTTTGAAATTCAGTTGAAAACGCCTACCCATAATTCCTATGGAGTATCGCTACCAGGCGCTCCTTTTGTAGTCATTGGTTTTAACGATAGCATTGCCTGGGGTGTAACCAACTCTCAACGTGATGTGAAGGATTATTACGAAATCAAGTTTAAAGATCAGTCGCGCTCTGCTTATTGGTACAATAATCAATGGGTGCCTACTAAAATTCGCATTGAAGAGATAAAAGTTAAAGACAGTCTATCTGTGTATGATACAGTGGCGTACACCATTTTTGGTCCAGTGCAGTTTGACAATAGTTTCTCTAACGCGGCTGCAGCTGATCGAAATCTTGCTGTTCGTTGGGCTGCGCACGACCCCAGTAATGAGGGCTTGACTTTTTATAAATTGAATAAGGCACACAACTATTTAGACTACGAAGATGCCATACGAACATTTACCTGTCCTGGGCAGAATTTTATTTTTGCATCCAGAACTGGGGATATTGCAATATGGCAACAAGGGCGTTTCCCGGCCCGTTGGGAGGGCCAGGGGTTGTATGTAATGCCGGGGCAGGATAGCAGTTTTTTATGGCAGGGTAATATTCCACAACAAGAAAATCCACATGCAATAAATCCAGCCCGAGGTTACTTGCAAAGTGCAAATCAACGAGCGGCTGATGGCACTTATCCATATTTTATTCCGGGGAGCTATATTACCGCTCGTGGAATTCGCATTGATAATAAATTGTCCACCATGTCCAATATAACTCCAAAAGACATGATGGAATTACACACTGATTATTTTAACGTATCAGCAGAGGATCTTAGACCTGTATTGCTTTCCGCAATCGAAGTAGAGCAGTTACAAGGGAAAGAACTAGAATATTTAGAGATTTTTCGTAATTGGGATTTAATGGCCTCACCTGATTCAAAGGGTCAAACCATTTTTCAATGTTTTTGGGATACCCTTCAGTCCTCCATTTGGTTAGACGAACTTTCGCGTAGCAAACCAATGGCTACTTGGCCTATTGAACGAACAACAATTGAATGGTTGCTTCGCGATACGCTTCATATTTATGCAGATGATCTTAATACTCCCCAACGGGAAACTCTGGCAATGACTGTTACCAGTGCTTTTAAAAAAGCGGCGTCGGTATTAGCATCAAAGGAAGCAGAAGGAAAGTTGGTTTGGAGTAGATACCTGAATCCAAGCATATACCATTTGTTGAAAGATGCACTGCCCGCGTTTGCCAGAAAAGGATTAGCAGTAGGGGGCTATGGAAATGTGGTTAATGCTATAAAACATAGTCACGGCCCAAGCTGGCGAATGATTGTTCATTTGGTAGATGGGATAGAAGCTTATGGGGTTTTTCCTGGAGGACAAAGTGGTAATCCAGGTAGCCGGTTTTATGACAATAATATTGCAGTTTGGGAAAAAGGAGAATACAACCGGTGCTGGTACATGCACGATGGGGATCGAAATAATGAACAAGTAAAATGGATGTTGAAGTTTAATAAACCTTAATAATTTTATATGAAGTTTTTTTTATCAGTTTTGTTTACCCTGCTTGGGGGAATAGGTGTTTCACTTTGGGCGCTGTCTCCCTGGTGGGGGTTTGTTCCCGTGGCATTTATTTTAGCTGCAGCAATCCACCAAGCACCTTCCAAAGCTTTTGCTTCAGGATTTTTGGGAATGCTTCTTGCCTGGGGTGGATTGTCTTGGTGGATTGATTGGCAAAACAACAGTATCTTATCTAAACAAGTGGCCGTGTTATTTTCTTTACAAGGATCATCGGCAACATTAATTCTGCTTACTGGAATTTTGGGTGGTCTCTTAGGGGGAATGGCTGCTTTGGCAGGATGCTTTCTTCGTATTTCAAAAGCCGAAGCAAAATAATCAGCCCAGTGCAATAAGACAGTCTAGTCTTATAAACAACTTATCTTTGTCCTGATTTAGAATTTTGCCCAACCTGCAATTGGGGTTCTAATCGAACTAAAATTCTTTTATGGCATTATTGCGTAACCGGATTTCCCGGCGAGAATTAAAGGAGAAAATAGAAATTGATCCAACTCCCCGGACCACTATTTCCTTTTATCAATATTTTCAGATTGAGCATCCCAATGCTTTTAGAGATCAGTTTTATCAGGCACTTCATGCGGTAGGTGTCTTGGGTAGGATCTATGTGGCTACAGAAGGCATCAATGCTCAAATCAGCGTTCCTACTCATCAATTAACGGCGTTGCGTAATTGTTTAGATACCTATCCTTCCTTGCAAGGATTACGATTGAATATTGCTGTTCATGATAATGGAAAATCTTTTTTTGTATTGGACATTAAGGTGAGGAATAAAATTGTAGCAGATGGGATTGATGACCCCACTTTTAGCATGCAGCGAAAAGGGAAATACGCCACGCCTGAGCAATTTAATCAGCTGGCGCAAGATCCCAGCACCATTATTGTGGATATGCGCAATTACTATGAGTATGAAGTTGGACATTTTAAAAATGCACTTGAAGTTCCATCCAACACATTCCGAGAGCAACTTCCTATGGCGTCCGAGCTATTAAAGGATAAAAAAGAGTCTACTATTTTAATGTATTGTACGGGAGGTATTCGTTGTGAAAAGGCTTCAGCCTATTTATTGCACCAAGGATTTTCCAATGTTTTTCACTTGGAAGGTGGTGTGATCAATTATGCCAGACGCGTAAAAGAGAATAAGCTGCCAAGTTTATTTATTGGTAAAAATTTTGTGTTTGATGAGCGTCTCGGAGAAAGAATCACTGAAGATGTAATTGCTCATTGTCATCAGTGCGGCAGCCCAGCGGACAGTCACACTAACTGCAAGAATGATGGTTGTCATTTACTTTTTATTCAATGCCCGGTTTGTGCCTCCTCGATGGAGGGATGTTGCTCTATAACCTGCCGAGATACGATCCACAAAACGGAAGAGGAAAGAAAAAAACTGAGAAAAGGAAAGGACAAAGGCCAGCAGATATTTAACAAATCTAAGGATAGGTTAAAACTACTTAGCTCAAATAATAATAATTAGCCTGCTTGAATTTGCTGCAAGGCTAAGTTGGTTCGATTGAATATTTCTTCCTGACTTAATGCTTCAGGTTTAAAGGGTTTGCCAATTACTTTTTCGTAAAGTTCTATGTACCTTTTTGAAATGGTATCCACCCATTGATCACTCATTGCAGGAACTACTTGGCCTTCTTTGCCCATGAAACTGTTTTCAATCAGCCACTCTCGGACAAATTCTTTGCTGAGTTGAGGTTGCCGTTCGCCCTTAATTTGTCTTTCTTTATATCCTTCGGAAAAAAAGTATCGGGAACTGTCTGGTGTATGCACTTCATCCATGAGAAAAATTTCATCCCCAATTTTTCCAAATTCATACTTGGTATCAACCAAGATCAACCCTTTTTTAGCAGCAATTTGCGTACCTCTTTCAAAGAGTCGCAAAGCCAGCATGCAAAGTTTTTCCCAATCATCCTTTGTGGCTAATCCATTTTCCACAATGGTTATAGCATCAATATCCTCATCATGCCCTTCGGCAGCTTTGGTGGATGGGGTAATAATGGGGGTAGCAAATTGATCGTTTTCATTCATCCCTTCAACCATTTCAACACCACAAAGCGCTCGTTTTCCAGACTTGTAGGTTCTCCAAGCATGCCCAGTCAAATATCCTCTAACCACCATTTCAAGTTTAAAGGGGACACATTTTTTGCCAATTGATACCGTTGGGGCTGGTGTGGTAACAAGCCAGTTTGGGCAAATGTCCCGTGTTTCCTCCAGCATATGGCTGGCTATTTGGTTGAGAACCTGCCCTTTGAACGGAATGGGGCGGGGTAGGATCACGTCGAATGCAGAAATGCGGTCTGAAGCCACCATAACCAAAAAGTTATCTCCAATGCTGTACACATCTCTTACTTTTCCCCGGTAAAAGCCAGTTTGGTTTGCAAATTCAAAATTGGACATATTTCAAATGTAGGTTAGGTGATGTAAAGTGCGGTAAATCAGTGAGTTTGAGATTTCAACAACTTATCCTAACAGCTTGTTAATTTTTTTT
>VGGU01000018.1 GCA_016868475.1 Bacteroidota bacterium | reverse complement strand
CGTTCAATCTTCCCCATGTTTTTGTAAACATGCAATCCCTTATTGTGCAAGGCAATTCCTGCACTGTCATATCCTCGATACTCTAATCTTTTTAGTCCCTTAATTACTACTGGAAAGGCATCTCGATGACCAGTATAACCAACAATTCCACACATAAACAGTTGTTTATAAACTCAAATATATTAAGAGACTCAATAAAACCACCATTAAAGTAGGATGTCTTGAAGTAGTAGATAAGCAGTGCCAAAATAGATAAGTAAACCTGTTACGTCTACCAGTGTTGCAATAAATGGCGTGGAGGAAGCAGCAGGGTCTGCACCTAATTTTTTTAATAACAGGGGGAGCATGGATCCCATTAATGTTCCCCATAACACAACACCAATCAGGGCCACTCCAATGGCCAAGCCTACCTGATAATAATGCTGGCCAAATAGCGAAAGAAACTGATGTCCACCAATCACTATTCCAAAGCCTATTAATCCCAATGTAAGGCCCATGTACAGGCCAGATTGGATCTCTCTCCGTGCAATTCTCCACCAATCCTTAACAGTAATCTCACCCAGCGCCATGGCCTGAATAATCAGCGTTGCTGCTTGGGAACCGCTATTTCCCCCACTAGAAATAATCAGGGGAATGAATGTGGATAGCACCAACACATGCTCTAATGTTCTTTGAAAACCAGACATTGCTGCAATAGTTAGGGTTTCGCCGATAAAAAGGATCAACAACCAAATAATTCTCTTTTTATACAATTTAAAAAGTGGAATATCCAAATAAGGCTCTTCAAGGGCTTCCGTACCTCCCATCTTTTGCATGTCCTCGCTAAATTCTTCTCCAGCCACCCATAGTATATCATCAATGGTTACTATGCCTAATAATTTATTGCTCTGACTTACCACGGGCAATGCCACTCGGTTATTCATCTTGAATGCCTCGCTAGCCGTTTCCTGGTCATCTTCCGGGTGAAGGGCAATGAATCTGCCATCAATAATTTCCTCTACTTTTTTTTGGGGAGCACTCAGTATGATGTCGCTAATACGAATATCATCGATGAGCTCTCCATCTCCATTTATTACATAGATTACGTTAATGGTCTCGCTGTCCTTGCCATACTTGCGAATGGTTGCAAAGACTTCTTCCACAGTATCACTGGCATAAACATACACATAGTCAGGTGTCATCAACCTGCCAATACTATTTTCCGGGTAACCCAAAAGGGATAAAGTAACTTTTCTTTCATCCGGCTCCAGCAATTTGATTAATTCTCTTACTACACTGCTGGGCAATTCTTCTAAAAAGTCAGTTCGGTCATCGGCAGGAAGTTCATTGAGCAACACCGCGGTAGTGTTGGCAGGTAATTTTTTGATTATACTCTTTTGGCTCGAAAGGTCAAGGATCTTAAAAACACTGGCAGCCCGGTGAGTGGATATACTGGAAATTATAGTAGCATCTTCTTCTGGGTTAAGTTCCACTAATGCTGCAACCTCACTGATGTTTTGATTGTCGAGGAAAGCACGCAGCCTTGCTACATCTTTTTCAGCCAAGATGGTCTCAAATTCAGCTGCTAATACTGCTTGTGATTGCTCCATAGACATCTGCGCAAAAGTACAAAGGAAAATGCGTACTTCGTAGCTAACAAATTTATCATGCTGTTACCTTGTCTTTTTATTGCACCCTCAGCTAAACACGGAAGAGGCGTTTATACAAACGAGTTTTTGGAGGTTGGCACAACTATTGAAATATCTCCCGTAATTGTTTTGCCAACAACAGATCGTTTGCTATTGGATAAAACACTTTTGCATGATTATATTTTCGAGTGGGGGGAGGACCGATTGCAATCAGCAGTTGGACTCGGTTATTTATCTGTTTACAACCATGCCTGCCCGAGCAATTGTATTTATGAGATGGATTTTGACGCAGCTTTGATGCGAATAACTACGGTAGCTGCAATACAAAAAGGAGAGGAGTTGTTTATTAACTATCATGGGGATTTTAACAATCTATCACCCCTGTGGTTTACTGTTGATACAAAATAAAAAACCCCGCACATTGGCGGGGTCTCTATTCATTAGAATTAATTAAAATGTTATTTGTGCTCTCAGCTCGCCCATTGGAAATGCTGCAGTACGAATACTAACATAGTAAACTCCGTTTAGTAAGTTATCTTCTGTGATCAGTACACCATCAACAAACAAACGGCCACTGTAGGTTCCGCAACTTGTATTGGACACTGTAGCGCATCTGGTGATAGCTGACAAAGAAAAAATTTGTATGGGGTTTGCGGGGTAGCCAGCTGGTGCCATACCATGAATGGACATGCCGGGAATTGGAGCTGTAGCAACAGGACCGCTTAATCCAGACCAACGAATGGTATAGGATAATAGCTTAGTGGCTTTGTTGTAGTGAATATCCATAGCACCTAATGCACTGGTGGGGCTTGGAGGAAAATTTTGAGCTCCTGTAAGAGGGATATCAAGGCGACTATACTCTTTTTTTACATAAAGATCATCATCGCGATCGCAGGCTCCCAAGGATAGTAAAAGGGTAGCAGCAAGTAAAAAGCGAGCAGTGGTTTGAATCAGCTTCATTGAAATATATTTGAGTAAAAGTAATACAATTTTTCAATTGGTCCCATTTTTGGGGATTTGGTTCAGGGGTTGGGGAAAACTAGCCCAATTTCTTTTTTAGGGCCAGTAATTTTAAAAGAGCATCTAGGGGGCTTAGCTGCTCAATATCAATTTCTTCAAGTTCCTTTTTGATTTCCATAAGCGAGGCATCTTCAGTTCCAAAAATGGACAGTTGTAGTTGAGAAGGAGTCCCTTTTCCGGACGTTTTTTGAGGATTATGGTTTGGAGCTGGGGCCACCGATTCAAGTTCTATCAGTTTTTTAGCAGCTAGTTCCAATAAGGGAGTAGGCATTCCCGCCATTCGAGCCACGTGCAATCCAAAACTGTGTAGGGAGCCTCCCGGGGAAAGTTTACGTAAAAAAATTACTTTATTCCCAGACTCCTGATAAGTGATGTGAAAATTTCTGACTCGGCTATATTTTTCTTCCAACTCATTAAGTTCATGGTAATGTGTGGCAAAAAGTGTTTTTGGTTTTGCAGGCGACTCATGTAAGTAAGCTGCAATACTCCAGGCAATAGAAACACCATCGTAAGTGGAAGTGCCTCGGCCTATTTCGTCCAAAATAATTAAACTTTTTTCGCTGATGTTATTAATGATAGAGGCGGTTTCATTCATTTCTACCATGAAGGTGGATTCTCCTCCGGCTAAATTATCAGCAGCCCCTACACGGGTAAATATTTTGTCAGTGAGGGGGACCTTTGCCTGTTTGGCTGGCACATAGTGCCCCATATGGGTTAGTAGACAGATCAATGCTGTTTGGCGCAACAGTGCAGACTTGCCACTCATGTTGGGGCCAGTCAATATCAGGAGTTGTTGCGTATGGGGGTTCAACAATAGGTCGTTGCCTATATAAGATTCTCCTTTAGGAAGACATCTTTCAATAACAGGATGACGACCTTCTTGAATCTCCAGTTCCAAACCAGCATGTATACTGGGTTTACGGTAATCATATTGCAAGGCATTGTTGGCAAAACAGCAAAGACAATCCAAGTTGGCAACTGCATCAGCATTGATCTGTAGAACAGGCACAGCCGATTGAAGCCTGTTTATCAGTTCTTCAAAGATTGAAATTTCCAAAGCACGTATACTGTCTTCAGCTCCTATGATTTTTTCTTCATATTCTTTTAATTCAGGAGTTATGTATCGTTCTGCATTAGTAAGTGTTTGTTTTCGTATCCAATCTGAAGGAACTTTTTCTTTATGGGCATGGGTTACCTCTAAGTAATACCCAAAGACGGAGGTGAAACCAATTTTTAATGAGGAAATGCCGGTTTGTAAAGCTTCACGTTCTTGTATGGATTGTAAGAATTGTTTTCCATTGTAGGCAAGCGATCGAAGCTGATCTAATTCTGCATTTACTCCCGTAGCAATAGCCTCTCCTTTTTGTATAAGCGCAGGGGGGTCGGTAACTAAAGTTTTTTCAATATCAAGAATGCAGCTTTCAAGCGATGTAATTTGATTTGAAATTTGCAAAAGCAAGGAAGATGAGGCGCTTTTTAAATAGGTTTTTATTTTTTCCAACCTACGCAAATACACTGCCAGCGCCCTAATTTCTCTGGGCCCGGTTTTCCTTAGCGAAAGCCTTGCGGCTAGGCGTTCTAAATCGCCACACCCATTCAGCTCAGTGTCAATTTCATTTCGCATGGAGTTTTCAGTAGTCAGATAATCAACCGCATCTAATCTTTCTTGGATCTGCGCTATATCGACCAATGGAAAAAGCATCCATCTTTTCAAGCGCCTTCCGCCCATAGGTGTTTGCGTTTGATCCAAGATGTTAAGCAAAGTAGGGTTCCCTTCCCGCGAAGGGGTTAACAATTCTAAGTTTCGGATAGTGAAACGATCCATCCATAGGAAGGATTGACGATCGATCCGCTGCATACGTACTATATGCTGAAGGTGTGGATGATCGGTTTCCTTGAGATAATGAAATATAGCGCCAGCTGCAATACAACCAAGCGGAAGTTCTTCAACGCCGAATCCTTTCAAGGATTGAACTTGAAAATGCTTTAGTAATAAATCGCGCGAATAATTCTTGTCAAAAATCCACTCATCCAGAGTATAAGTATAGGTTTTAAGTCCCAGTTGTTCTTTAAGGCGATGTTGAAACTGTCTTTGTACAACTAATTCAGCGGTGGGCAACCCTTGAATTAATTTATCTGCAAAATCACGATCTCCTTCAGTAACATATAGCTCTCCGGTGGATATATCCAAAAAGGCGAGTCCCAGCTTTTCTGAAGGATCCACATGTATGGCCAATAAAAAATTATTGCTACGTTGGTCAAGTATTTTGTCGTTAGTAGTGGTACCTGGAGTTAGCATTTCGGTTACGCCACGTTTAACTAACCCTTTTGCTTGCTTAGGATCTTCCAGTTGATCACAAACAGCCACTCGATGGCCCGCCTTGACTAATTTATGCAGGTAGGTATCTAGAGAATGATGCGGAAAACCGGCCAAAGCGGCATCTGCTGCTGCTCCGTTATTTCTTTTGGTTAGTGTAATACCCAGAATTTGAGAAGCAAGCACTGCGTCCTGACCAAAGGTTTCGTAAAAGTCTCCCACACGAAACAATAGAATGGCATCCGGGTACTTTTGCTTAATTGCCCGATGTTGCTGCATCATTGGAGTATCGGTAGAAGCGCTTTTTGCCATACGATTAAGTGAGGAGGACAAAAATAAGGAACCCTGCTTACCTTCGCCGCATGCGAAAATTACGTGTGGATGAATTAGGTCGAAAAACAGTGGCCGAAGTCAAAGGAGCCAATAAAATTCCCGTAATTGTGGTGCTGGAAAATATAAGAAGTGCCTATAATGTAGGGAGCGTATTTAGGACTGCTGATGCCTTTTTGCTGGAGGGTGTTTTTCTAGTGGGTTATACCGCTTTTCCGCCCCATAAGGAAATTCGTAAAACAGCTTTAGGAGCTGAGGAATCAGTAAGCTGGAAGCATTTTAAAACTATGGCGGAAGCCATTGAAATGATCCATGAACTGGGGTACACACTTGTTGCGGCAGAACAAACCGACAGGAGTGTGCCACTTCATCAATGGACGGAACCGGTTGGTCCTGGTTTGGCACTAATTATGGGAAATGAAGTAACAGGGGTTGAGCAAGAAACGCTTGAGGCATGTGAACATATTTTGGAAATCCCACAATTGGGCATGAAGCATTCCCTCAATATTGCCACTGCCGCCGGAGTAGTACTTTGGGAATTGGTTAGAAAAAAAATTATCAATAAAGCATGAAGATCGGAGTGGTCAATTATTTTAAACTCATCAAATTCTCGCACACGGTATTTGCCATGCCATTTGCGTTCATTGGTTTTTTTCTGGGATTACAGGTTCTTCCTGTAAGCGTAGAGAAAGAGAGGATGCCTTTACTATTATTGGTTGTTGGTTGCATGGTTTTTGCCAGAAGTGCGGCCATGGCATTTAACCGATATCTGGATCGTTATTTTGATGCATTAAATCCTCGTACTGAATTACGAGAAATACCTGTTGGGGTTATAGCTCCTCAACAAGCTTTGTGGTTTACGGTGGGGATGTCTGTATTGTTTATTGGCTGTGCCTGGATGATTAACACGATATGTTTTTTTCTATCTCCTGTTGCATTGTTAATTATTCTGGGTTACAGTTATACAAAACGATTTACTCCACTTTGCCATATTGTTTTAGGTGCCGGACTTTCATTGGCCCCAATTGGAGCTTATTTAGCCGTTACCAGCCATTTTGCATGGGTTCCTTTATTTTTTTCCTTTGCTGTATTGACATGGGTAAGTGGATTTGATATCATTTATGCCTTACAGGACGAAGATTTTGATCGAAAACAACAGTTGTACTCAATCCCCGTTTGGCTGGGCATCAAAAAGGCTTTAGTTGCTTCAAGATTGTTGCATGCGATTAGTTTTATTTTTATCGGATTGGCAGGGTGGTATGGCCCATTTGGGTGCTTGTATTGGGTAGGCGCTATTCTTTATGGTTCATTATTGATCTATCAACAATGGCTGGTAAGTCCTCATGACCTTAGTCGAATCAATCTTGCTTTTATGACGGTAAATGGGGTGGCGTCGATTCTGTTTTCAGTTTTTGTTATTGCAGACCTTTATTTAATTGTGTAATGGGAAGAATAATGGCAATAGATGTGGGTGGAAAAAGAACGGGGCTTGCCGTGACCGATCCTTTACAGATTATTGCCACTGGGTTGGGCACCATTGAGGCACATAGTTTGATTGAGTTTATAAAGGAGTATCTGAAATCAGAACAAATAGACCGGTTTATTGTAGGGTGGCCAACCAATTGGAATGACACACCCACTCATGGAACACCCCACGCGACAAAAGCAATTCAACTTTTGCAAAAGAATTTTCCCATGATCCCTGTCGAAAAAATTGATGAACGCTATACTTCTAAGATGGCAAAGGATGCCCTTCTTGAGATGGGACTCAAGAAAAAAGATCGTAGGGATAAAAAATTAGTAGACAAAGTAGCAGCCACCATCTTATTGCAGGAATATTTGCGTTCTGTCCAGGGGTCGTAACTTTGATCTATGATTCTTCCCATAATTGCTTACGGAAACCCGGTACTAAGAAAGGTTGCAAAACCCATTCAGCAAGGACAAGTTGAAATTGCTGCTTTCATTTCATCAATGTGGGAGACCATGTATGCAAGTAGTGGGGTTGGGCTTGCTGCCCCTCAAGTTAACCACTCCATTAGGTTGTTTACAATAGACACCTTGCAGTTGTTTAATTCAATGGATGAAAAAGAACGTGCCTCATATCCAGATGCTCCAGGTGTTAAGGCAGTTTTTATTAATGCAACAATTTTAGATCAAACTGGTCAGCCCTGGGGTTATAGCGAGGGTTGCTTAAGCATTCCTAAAATTCATGAGGAGGTGATTCGTTTAGATACTATTCGCATGCGCTATACCACTGAGCAGTGGGAAGTCAAAGAAGAAATTTTTAGTGGATTAACCGCTCGGGTTATTCAACATGAATACGATCACCTCGAAGGGAAGTTGTTTATTGATCATCTAACTCCATTGAAGCGCAAACTTCTCAAAGGTAAACTCACCGATATAACCAAGGGGAAGGTAGCTGTTGACTACAAGATGAAATTTTCTGTATGAGTCGTTTTCTTGCCATTGTCCTCTTGTTCATTTTCACAAGGGCCCATGGGCAATCAATTCAGGCCGATAGTTTGGATGCGGTGCGGTTGAAACAACTCATAAGCCTTTCTGAAGTGGTGTTGAAAAGCAATCTTGACGTAGACCGATTTATCCAACAAGTGCGTGATGACACTACTTTTTACAAAGCATTTCGGAACCTCCGGATATTAGAATTTACAGCAAGCAATGATATTTTGTTGCGAAATAAAAAAGGAGCTACGCTGGCTAGAATGATTAGTAAAACCAAGCAAGTGAGAGAGTCCGGATGTAGAAGCACAGCGGTAATTGAGGAGAAAGTGCAGGGCAATTTTTTCAAAACTGACCAATCTTATCGGTATTACACGGCTGCGCTATATGCTTCTTTGTTCCTTGCGCCCAAGAAAATTTGTGGGGAAACAAATATTGTTCGCGATCGAAATTTTCAAGCCAAAGCTGCCAAGGGTATGGCCCGCCACCGTGAACAATTGAAAATGCTACTTTTTAACCCTGGAAAAAAAATTCCAGGGATTCCCTTTATCGGAGACAAGGTTGATGTGTTTAGCCCGGAACGACGGGCCCTTTATACTTATGCTATTGATCGTGTCCAGTACCGTGGAGAGGATTGTTATTTATTTACAATAGAAGCAAAGCCAAATCTAAGCATTGGTCAACGCAGCAAAATTGTAATTGATAATATGACTACCTGGTTTAGTGTACGAACGGGAGAGGTATTGGCCAGGAATTACGCGATGAGTTACCAAGCGGGCTTCTATGATTTTAATGTACAGATTGAAGCGGAACTAATGCGTTATAAAAATTGGGTGGTACCCATAGTGCTTCGCTATGTGGGTAATTGGGATATCTTTTTAAAAGAAAGAGAGCGTGGTGTTTTTACAGCCACGCTTTATGATTTTCGCTAGCTACTTTTATAGATTGTTGAATAACTGCGCCATTTTTGGATCACTTCTTCCATATCTGTTGGAATAGGGCATTCAAAGTCTACAGTTTGCCCTGTGGAGGGGTGAACAAAACCAAGCGTACGTGCATGTAAAGCCTGTCTTTGGCAAATACTAAAACAATTATCTACAAATTGTTTGTAACGTGCATAAACTGTTCCCTTAACTATTTTATCACCTCCATAAAAGTCGTCATTGAATAGTGGGTGCCCCAAATGCTTCATGTGCACGCGAATTTGATGCGTTCGTCCTGTTTCCAATTTGCACCTAATTAAAGTGGTATAGCCAAAGCGTTCCAAGACCTCGTAGTGGGTGATGGCTTCTTTTCCGTGGTCCCCATCGGGATAGGCTTCAAAAAGCTTGCGAAATCGCAGGTGCCTGCCTACATGTGCACGAATAGTTCCTTTGTTTTCCGGAACATCACCCCACACTAAAGCAACATATTCCCGTTTGACCGTATGATCAAAAAATTGCTTGGCCAATTGACGCATGGCCAAATCTGATTTTGCTAGGACCAAAAGCCCACTGGTGTTCTTATCAATTCGATGAACCATCCCAAAACGAGGTAGTGTTTCCTCCGATATTCCGGGAAAATGTTGTTGCAGGTACCAGGCCACACCATTCAACAAAGTGCCTGTGTAATTACCACTTCCCGGGTGTACAACCATGCCAGCTGGTTTGTTAATGATCATTACGTCCTTATCCTCATAAAAAATGGACAATTCTATGGGTTCTGGAGTAATGGTGGTTTGCTCCGGACTGATGTCTGAGTAAACAATAATCTGGTCTAGTGGCTTTATTTTGTAATTGGCTTTTATTGGTTGGCCGTTTACCTGAACCATACCCAGATTCATGGCTTGTTGCAATTTGTTGCGGCTTGCTCCTTCTATACGACTGGCAAGAAATTTATCAATACGAAGAGGTTCTTGTCCTTTGTCAACTTGGAGCTGAAACCGTTCATATAGCTCATCGCTCAGTTCTTGTGGCTGCTGGGGAAGTTCTTGGTTCATTTTTGCAAAGGTAAAGCTTCAGGGTTTGTGGGTACCTTTGCCGACAATGAGTAACAAAGTACATTTTCAGGATCTGGGACTAGCGGCTTATCAACCCGTTTGGGATCTACAAGAACAGTTGTTAAAAAAAAATTTAGAACAAAAGGCAAATGGAAAGCCAGGGGAACATCACTTGTTGTTTGTGGAACATCCCCCTGTGTTTACTCTGGGGAAAAGTGGTAAAAGAGAACATGTGTTGATTGGAGAACAGGAAATGGCAGACCGTCAAATTGATTTTTTTCATACCAATAGGGGTGGGGATATAACTTATCATGGTCCGGGCCAGTTAGTAGGATACCCTATACTTGATCTCGAGCAATTTTATACGGATATAGGTCGTTACCTGCGAGAGCTGGAAGAAGTGATTATACTAACCCTGGCACATTATGGACTTAAAGGAGAGCGATCAAAGGGTGAAACTGGAGTTTGGTTAGATCCGTTTCTTCCGGGAAAAGCACGTAAAATTTGCGCAATGGGGGTTCGTTGCAGCAGATGGATTACCATGCATGGCTTTGCCTTAAATGTATGTAATGATCTTTCCTATTTTAATCATATTGTACCCTGTGGCATTCCTGACAAATCTGTTACTTCAGTTGAGCATGAGCTTCAGCACTCAATAGAGTTGAGTGAAGTAAAGGAGTTGGTTAAGTCAAATTTTAAGCAAGTGTTTGGAGTGGAATGGGCTTAAGCTGCGGATATTGCTATCTGTCTAAATGCAATTTGTGTTTCTCGATCAAACGATTATCCTCATAAAGCTCAAACAAAAACCATCCTCCATGCAAGAAGTTTGTTTTGTCCAGTTGAAAGCTGGGTGCAGGCAGGTTTTTTAATTCAAATAAAAACCGCTTATCAGGTTCATAAAATTTAATTCTATATCGGGAGAGTCTGGTTTTGTTTGGCACTTGCACGCGAATATTTCCATCGGAGTGAGCAAATACAAATAAAGAAGGAGCGTAGGCATTAGGGTCTTCTTTTGTAAACACGGCCAATGGTGTTTTAGCAGAATCGCCCAGTCGAATATTTTGCAATTTATAAACTACTGGTTCCAGCCTTTTTACAACGGGAATTTCAACTATCACCGGGTTTGATACAATGGGAGGTGGCTCGGGGGGTGTAGAAACCGCAAGGATAGTGTCTGTTTTATTTTGCAGCAAAGCAGGGGCAGGCGGGTTTGTTTTGCTTTTTTCTGTTAAGGTGGTCGAAGAATTTAGAGTCAAATTGCTGGGTTGTGCAATTTCCTCTTTCTTTTTCAAGAGCACGGGATCAGGGCTAGTAACGGGTTTTGAAGGAAGAACTTCAGCAACAACAATACGACTTGGTTTTTTTGACGTAGTAAATAAGTATCGCCCGTTTTCTAATTGTATATAAAGCCTATAAAACATATGGTCATTGACGGCTTTTGTGTCTGCATAACCATTTTGTTTTGCATTAGGGTCGGGAACAGTCAATATGCTTTTGAAACCGTGCGTACTGTCAAAGGAACGCTGTATGGTAATTTGTGCAGTGTAAGGATACGGGTTTACCCAACTGATTACATAACGATTGCTTCCAATATCTTTTACACTGAACTGAGGTAAGATGTCCTGGGCCTGCGCATTAAAATAAACGCCAGAATTCAGCCATAGCAACAAAATCAAAAAGTAATGAGGGCGTTTGATATACATAACCATGCTGTTACAAATATACTATTCACAGTCCTGCAAGTGGAAAGCAAAGGTCCTCCTTTTTCAAGGATTGATTCCCTTGAAGACCACCACTGTGAATCAGTAACAGTCGACTGTTTTCTTTGAAATAGTTATTGGCAGCCAACTGCTCTGCGACATAGAATAGTTTTGCCGTGTAAACAATGTCTGTAGGTATATGAGTGGTTTTAAATAATTGGTTCATGTAGCTTAGTAACTCGGCTGGGTGTTTTGCAAATCCACCCCACTCAAAGCCTTCCAGCATCGTGCATCTTTCAGCGGCATGGGGTGCTATTTTTTTTATTGCTTTTTCTAAAGCTTCCTTTCCCTTAAGTGCAGGAATACCTATCAACGACACCTGGTGTAAAGCCTGAGCCAGTCCGGCAATCATTGTGCCGCTACCCACTGCTGCTAACACATGAGTAAAGTCTTTTTCATTAAATAAATTAGCTATGGTGGCAGCACCTTTTACGCCTAGTTCTCCAAATCCACCCTCGGCTATAACGTAGTTTGTTAGCGGATTGGTTGGGTTATTTTTTTCAGCGGCATAGCAGGCTCTGGAAAGGAATTGCAAATTCATTCCATAGGAAGTAGCGGCTAGCAAAGTAGGGGATAATTGCTTGGGCTTTTCGCCTCTAACATAGCCAATTGATTGCAAACCCAGACTATTGCAAGCAGCAGCCGTTGCTACTAAATGATTTGACCAGGGGCCTCCAAATGTGGCAATTGTTTTTTTATTTCCCTTTTTTGCTTCCTCCAGATAAAATTGAAGTTTAAACCATTTGTTGCCAGAAACCACGGGATGGCATTTGTCCAGTCTTAAAGTAAACGCGGTTATGTTTCTATGCGAAAAAGACGGGCGAATTACAGGGTCAATGGTGATGAGGTCAGCGTTATGAAACTGCATGGAGTGTTGTCAAAAATACGTGTAATTTTGGCGCCCTAGATCTAAGCTATGAAACCAACCTTGGTGATCCTTGCAGCTGGTATGGCTTCCCGTTATGGAAGCATGAAACAGGTCCAATCTTTTGGCCCCTCAGGTGAAACCATTATGGACTATTCAATTTATGATGCTATCCGTGCGGGTTTTGGGAAGGTGGTGTTTATTATCCGAGCGCAGTTTGCTACACAATTTCAGTCCATATTTGAGCCAAAACTGAATGGGCGCATTAAAACCGAATACGTCTTTCAGGAATTGGATTTATTTACAAATGACTATGGCTTTGCAGCAGCTCGCACCAAACCTTGGGGTACGGCTCATGCAGTGCTTTGTGCAAAAGAGGTGGTGAAGGAGCCTTTTGCGGTTATCAATGCGGATGATTTTTACGGAAGAAATGCATTTGAACAGGCCGTTAATTTTCTTAAAACAAGTTGTAATGATTGCACTTTTGGAATTATTGGATACGATCTCACCGCTACTCTTTCTGAGCACGGCACTGTAAATAGAGGGGTGTGTCAATTGAATAGCCAGGGCGATTTGGCAACTGTTACTGAGCGAATCAATATTGCTCGAGTAAATGGAACCATCACCTGCGAGGATGGCTTGCTTCCTAAAACCTTAGCGGAGCATACTCAGGTGTCTATGAATTTTTGGTGCTTTGATCCTGTCTTTTTTGAAATGACCGCAAAACAGTTTGCTGTTTTTTTGCAAGAAGCCGGACAAGAATTAAAATCCGAATTTTTTATACCGATAGTCGTTGATCAATTTATGCAACAAGGGGGGAGCGTAAAAGTAATCCCCAATTGTTCAACCTGGTTTGGAATAACCTACAAAGAGGATGCTCCTTTTGTGCAGTTGCAACTCCAGCAGCTGATTCAGCAGGGGGAATATCCCGATAAGCTTTGGGATTAATTTACCTTGACCATGTACACATAGTCTTGAACTTTCCGCACCTGTTCTGTACGGTCCAACCCATTTAGTAATGATCGAGATGGAACACGAATGGCAGGACCATTATCTTGCTTTTTCAAGGATTCGATAACATCAAAAATGTATTTGCTTTGCACGGCAAAAGCAAAGCCTTGTGCGTTAGTCTGTCGGCCATTCAACACGCCAATTACCTCTCCCTTACGATTTAATATGGGGCTACCACTGTTACCTCTGTTGGCATTGATTTCTATTTGACAACTCAAGGTGTCTCCGTTGAATCCGGTCTTTGCACTTAAATAACCCTGACTATACACCACTTCATTACGGGGGTAGCCTAAGGTGAAAATAGGTTCCGCCAATTTTGCGGTCTGCTTGCTGAGTCCGTAAGGCAAACTGGAGTAAGGTTTAAAATTCGGATCTTCAATTTTCAAAATGGCAATATCTCTTCCTTTATCTTGAAAGATTACTT
The DNA here is from genome assembly GCA_016868475.1 of Bacteroidota bacterium. Taxonomy (GTDB): domain Bacteria; phylum Bacteroidota; class Bacteroidia; order Chitinophagales; family Chitinophagaceae; genus JJ008. The sequence continues at coordinate 17,285 of VGGU01000018.1, read as the reverse complement.
CTGCCAAATATTCGCCGCGATTATTCTGAATAACAATTTGCTGTGCCTCTTCTATTACGTGGACATTAGTGACCAAATAGCCTTTGGCATCAATCATAAACCCAGTGCCTCCGGTGGTAAATGGAATATCCTGAGGAACAGAAGAGGTTTTATTTTTTATCCGATCAATCTCTTTTGCTTGCTTTTTGGTCTTATCCTCTAGTTGGCTAAACTTATTATTAAGTTCTTCAAACTGAGAACGGGGAGAGGTGGGCGCAATTATCCAAACCAAAGAAGAAATTGCCAGAGTGGTAATTACAGCTATTGAGGCTGCAATAGCGCTTACTCTCTTATAACGGTTCCAGAGATAAATTACTTTTAACTTGCCTTGTAATCGAGTGGAACTTATTTGCCCTTTTTCGGCTAAGTCAACATGGATTTCTTTCATTAAAGACTTGAAGCGTTTCCACTCTCCAAAACGATTCATTTGTTGCAGGAAAAAAGTATGCTCAACCACTAGTTGATCAACCTCTGTATTGGACTTGCGCAATTGTTCAAAATGTACGCGTTCGTCCGGACACATTTCACCCTTGATGTATCTTTCAATCTCACTCAGTAACTGCAAATCATCCATTTGGATTTCCGTTTTTATATCCCGAAAAGAAAAGTTTCTTTAATCGCATCAGGCATTTGTACTTCTGGTTTTTTGCGTTATCCGCATTGGTATAACCAAATTGAAGTGCTATGTCCTGCATGTTCATTTTCTTTACATAGTAGGCGTCTAACAAACTGCCACAGGGTTCACCTAGTCGCTGAATTGCTTGATTCATTAATTCAAATTCAGCATCTCTTTTCTCGAAGCCGGCAATTTCCTCTTCCACTGAAATGGTGGTATCCGGATCGATTTCCTGTGAAATAAGCCGATTACTTTGTTGTAACCGCTTTAACCACAATCTTTTACTCACCGAATAGAGGTAGGTCTTTAACTGACAATTCAATTCAAAAGATCCAGCCCTGGCCTTTTCATAGAGCACAATCATTGCTTCTTGAAAAATATCCTGAGCATCATCCGAAGAGCCATTGTTATTGACAATCAATGACTGAATCATATTGAAATGATCTTTGTAGACCCTTTCAATAACCTTTCGATCCCCCGCTGCAAGACCTTTTAAAAGATCAACATCCAAGTGTTTGTTATTCACTAGCCTCGTGGTTTAATACAGAAATTTAAAAATAGTAACCCGAACCGATTTGAAAAAAAATTAATTGTCTTTGGGTTACCTTTTGCCAAAAAAGGTATAAATTCGCGAAATATTTCACAAAACAAAAAAACAAAAGCAATGAAAAAGTTTTTTGCAATTGCCTTCATCGCAGCTACTTTGGTAGCTTGTAACGGTGGTGGCGAAGCTACTCCTGCTGCTGACACAACTGCTGCTGCTCCTGCTGACACAACTGCTGCTGCTCCTGTTGACTCTACAGCTGCTGCTGATACAACAGCTCCTGCTGCTGAACCAGCTAAGTAATTCAAGTGCAAGTAATTGCCAAAGGCCGTTCCCCCGGGAACGGCTTTCTTTTTTCATTCAATACTACTCATGCATACTTTTCAATCTTTAGGACTTAGTACTACTCTCCTGCAGTCCATTGAAAAACTAGGGTTCTCCGAGCCTACTCCCATACAGCAAAAGGCAATTCCAATCTTATTGCAAGGCACTCGAGATTTTATAGGTTTGGCTCAGACAGGAACCGGCAAAACTGCTGCCTTTGGACTTCCATTACTTGATTTATTAGACAAGTCCCGAATCTATCCACAGGCATTGATTATCTGTCCCACACGTGAGCTTTGTCTTCAGATCACATCAGATATAAAAAAGTTTCAGGGAATTGCCGCGCAGGCGATGATCACACCTGTTTATGGAGGGGCTTCAATTGTTGCACAAATAAAAGATCTAAAAAGGGGTACCCACGTAGTGGTAGCTACTCCCGGACGTTTAATCGATTTGATTGAAAGAAAGGCCATTCGCCTTGACCAAATTGAATATGTAGTGTTAGATGAGGCAGACGAGATGCTCAATATGGGATTTCAGGAGGACATCGAGTTTATTCTTCAAAATACACCTAAGCGCGAAAGTACTTGGTTGTTCAGCGCAACCATGCCTGCTGAAATCAGGCAGGTAAGCAAGCGCTACATGCATGAACCTACAGAAGTTACCATTGGTAAGATGAATGCGGCTAATAGTAATATTGATCATCAATTTTACCAATGCCAACATCCATACCGATATGAGGTGTTAAAGCGAATTATCGACTTCAATCCAGAGATATTTGGTATTGTGTTTGCGCGCACAAAGGCGGATGCACAAGAAATTGCAGAAAAACTTACTCGAGAAGGGTATGATATTGATGCTATTCATGGAGATCTCACCCAAGCACAACGAGACCGCGTAATGGGTGCATTCAGAACTAGGAATATCAGATTGCTCGTGGCTACAGATGTTGCAGCTCGGGGAATAGATGTTCAAGGTATAACTCATGTTATCAACTATGAATTGCCTGATGACACCGAAGTGTATACACACCGAAGTGGTAGAACAGGGCGTGCTGGTAAAAGTGGTTTGTGCGTATCCATCGTTACGCCCCGTGAGGCATATCGACTGAAGCATATTGAGAAATTAATTCAAACCCGTTTTCATCGAATGGATATACCCAGTGGAAAGGATGTTTGTCGCAAACAGTTTTTTCACTTCACTGATCGACTGTTGAAAGCTGATATCAGTCACGGGGAATATGAAACCTATATCCCAATGCTCTCAGAAAAGTTTTTTGCAGTTAGCAAGGAAGAGATCTTGCAGCGAGTGGCGGCATTGGAATTTGATCGCTTTCTTCGTTATTATGAAAATGCTGCTGATCTAAATCTCAGACAACAGCCCACTGATGGTAAATCCGGTAAGAAAAGAAAACAAGAGCAAGGGGCAGTAGCATATAAGGACGCCGCATACCAACGCCTGTTTATTAACTTGGGTACAAAGGATGGTTTTTACAAAGCCAGCTTTTTGCAATTCTTATTGGATCTGAGTGAGCAGCGAAAAGAAGTGCTTGGCAAAATAGATCTACGGGAAATGAACAGTTGGGTGGAAGTGGATTCCAGAGTGGCCGGAAAATTTATTAGAGCTATTGATGGAAAAAACTTCAAGGGTCGTCGTATACGAATGAATGATGCCAATTCCGGTGGAAGAGGCGATTCTCGTCGAGGATAATCAGCTAAACATTCATTTTATTTTCTCAAATTTTTTTATCTTGTTTTAATAAAGATGAATTCAGCTATCAATTTGGAAAATATACTAGCTAAGAAACCGCTAATCATTAGTGGTCCCTGCAGTGCTGAAACCAGAGAGCAGGTAATAGAAACAGCCGTTCAATTAAAGGAAACAGGTCGAGTAGATATTTTGCGGGCTGGAATTTGGAAGCCCCGCACAAAACCTGGCATGTTTGAAGGAGTGGGTAGTAAGGGCCTCCCCTGGTTGCAGGAAGCTGCCCAGCTTACGGGGTTGCCTACTACGGTGGAAGTGGCTACAGCTAAACAGGTGGAAGAAGCACTTCGCTATGAAGTTTCAATGATTTGGATAGGGGCCCGAACCACCGTCAATCCTTTTAGTGTACAAGAGGTGGCTGATGCATTGCAAGGAGTGAATATCCCCGTGTTGATAAAAAACCCAATTAACCCGGACCTAGAGTTATGGAGTGGTGCGGTGGAACGTATCAAACGTGCGGGCATTAGCACCATTGGCTTGATCCATAGAGGTTTTAGCACATTTGGCGAAACGGGGTATAGAAATGCTCCATTTTGGCATTTGGCAGTGGAAATGAAATTGAGACATCCTTCTTTACTATTTATTACTGATCCTTCTCATATATGTGGAAGGCGAGATATTTTAGCGGAAGTGATACAAAGAGCCATTGATTTGGACAGCGATGGATTGATGATAGAAAGCCATCGTGATCCGGCAAATGCCTGGAGCGACGCCGCACAGCAGGTAACACCTGCAGTGCTATTGGAAATGTTGTCACAGGTAATTTGGCGAAAGGAAAACGTTAATTCACCAGACTATCAGGCGGCATTGGATAGCTTGCGTCAAGAAATAAATCAATATGACGAAGAATTGTTGCAATTACTTTCCCGGAGGATGAAAGTGGCCGAGAGGATTGCTCAATATAAAAGCGAAAATCAAATTACCATCCTTCAGCCCGGTCGTTGGCAGGAAATTACACGACGCGTGCTTCAAAAGTCTGATGAGTTGGGACTGAGTCAGGAATTTCTTACACAATTCTTGGATGCCATTCACATGGAAAGTATAGCACATCAGAAGCAGGTACTGGATGCCACGAAAAAGTAGGACGATGAAAAAGAAAAAAATTCGTATTGCAGCAGCTACTACTACTTGTTACTTTGATTGTCGATTTTCCTACTTAAGAAAATTGGTTCCTATTGATCGTACAATTATTGTTACCGATCAACATGTCTATAAATCTCACACGTCACTATTTAAAGGGTGGAATACTATTGTATTAAAACCAGGTGAGGCTTATAAAATTCAACCCACCGTTGATGCTGTTATTGAGCAATTGGTCCACATGAAGGCGGATCGGCATACATGGCTGGTTGGAGTGGGAGGCGGAGTTATTACCGACCTGACAGGATATATTGGTTCTATTTATATGCGAGGTATCTCTGTGGGGTTTGTGCCCACTACCTTATTGGCCATGGTTGATGCGGCTATTGGTGGAAAAAATGGCGTAGATCACCTTAAGTATAAGAATTTGGTAGGCACCATCAGGCAGCCTTCTTTTCTGTTATATGACACTTCATTCTTGAAAACATTGCCGGATACCGAATGGAAGAATGGGTTAGCTGAAATTATCAAGCACGCTGTTTGTTTCAAACCAGCGTTATTCCGAGAACTGGAAAAAAATAGTTTAGGGTTTTATAGAAAAAACAAGCAAGCGCTAAATAAGTTGATCGAAAAAAATGTGATGCTAAAGTTTAGCATTGTTCAAGAAGATGAAACAGAGCAGGGGTTACGGAGGTTACTGAATTTTGGTCATACCCTGGGGCATGCAATTGAAATGATTTATACCGTTTCTCACGGGGAGGCAATTTCATTGGGAATGGTTGTGGCAGCCAGGCTTTCCACTAAACTAAACGGTTTCAAGGATGCCGCTCGTTTACAGCAATTATTAGCTAAATATGGTTTGCCTACACAAGCAGCTTTTGATCTCGATAAATTAATGCAGGTTATGGAAATGGATAAAAAGAAGGCTGGAAAATTGGTTCAATACATTTTACTAAAACAGATTGGCCTTGCAGCGCCACAGCCGCTTTCCTTCCCTGTGATCAGGAATTTGCTAAATCAACTGCCTTGATTGCCACTATTTATCCATCATTGATTAACGGTTCCATCAAAGCCCCTCGCTCCAAAAGCGTGATGCAACGCGCATGTGCCGCCGCTTTATTGGTAGGCGGTGAAACCCGCTTGCTTGATCCAGGAACAGCTGAGGACGATTTGGCAGCGATGGCAGTGATTCAAGCATTAGGAGCCACTGTATCAAAAATGGAAGATGGCTCAATTTTGATCAGTAGTCAAGGGATAAACTTTAATCTATCAGCAGAAATTAATTGTGGAGAATCGGGATTAAGCTTGCGTATGTTTGTGCCAATCGTGGCGCTGGCTGCGGCTAATGCCAATGTAAATGGGCGTGGAAGTTTGTTAAAAAGGCCACAGCATTTTTTTGAAGAAGTGCTGCCCTTGCTTGATGTAGAAGTAAAAACCAACAACGGTTTTCTTCCAATTAGTATAAAAGGGCCACTCCAACCAAAGACTATTACCATCGATGGATCGCTTAGCTCTCAATTCCTGACTGGCCTATTAATGGCATATGCGGGTTTGGGAGCTTCAGGTGTTTCCATTCATGTAAATGGATTAGTAAGCAAACCTTATATTGATTTAACGCTTTCAGTAATGGAAAAGCTTGGCTTGCCGGTGCCGGTTAACCATGGCTATAATACATTCACTTTCATCCATAACAAAGTCAATCAGCATTCGGCATCCAGAACATACAAGGTGGAAGGAGACTGGAGTGGTGCTTCTTTTTTACTAGTTGCGGCAGCATTAGCAGGAGAAGTGACCATAGAGGGAATTAATGCAAACTCCTCACAAGCCGACCGACAAATACTAAAGGTGGCCCAATTGGCCCAACTGGATATTGCAATTAAAGAAGGGTTGGTCAAGGTTAACCAATCCACTATTGTTCCCTTTCATTTTGACGCATCCGATTGTCCAGATTTATTTCCCCCACTCACTGTATTGGCTGTGTTTGCTAAGGGAGTAAGCCGAATAAAAGGAGTGAGTCGATTAACGCATAAGGAAAGTAATCGGGGATCTACTCTGGTAGAGGAATTTTCTAAATTGGGCGCTATACTTGAAATTGAAGAGGACTATTTGGTGATCAAAGGACATGATCAATTACATGGCGGAGTCGTATCCTCCCATCATGATCATCGTATTGCCATGGCGCTTGCTGTTGCAGGGTTGCGAACACTTCAACCTGTGGTCATTGAAAACGCAGAAGCGGTTGGCAAATCCTATCCCAGCTTTTTCTCCCACCTGCAAAGTCTTGGTGCCTCCGTATCTTTATCCTAACAAAAAACTGAAACATTGAATTCATTTGGAAGAATTTTTCGTGTTCAAATTTTTGGCGAATCACACGGCGAAGTGGTAGGCGTATTGATCGATGGATGTCCGGCGGGTATTCCCATCAGTTCCGAAACATTTCAAGAGGATCTGGCCAGACGAAAAGGAGGGATGCAAAAGGGAACAACACCCAGGTCTGAAGAGGATATTCCCTTGCTAAAATCAGGCATATTTAACGCTACAACAACAGGAGCCCCTCTAATTATTTTGTTTGAAAATAAGAACACCAGAAGTAGTGACTATGAGAAAATGATAGAGATTCCCCGTCCTGGACATGCTGACTTTGTGGCGCATCAAAAATTTGGAGGACATGAGGATTACAGAGGCGGAGGGCATTTCAGTGGAAGGTTAACCACTTCATTAGTTGCGGCCGGTGTGGTTGCAAAGAAGCTTCTTGGATCGATTGAAGTAACGGCTACTCTCAAGGAAGTGGCAGGAGAGCCAGATAGTGCAACAGGAATTGAAAAAGCAATTTCCAAACAAGATAGTGTGGGTGGAATTGTCGAATGTGTGGTAAAAGGATTGCCCATTGGTTTGGGCGAACCTTTCTTTGATTCAGTTGAATCGTTGATTGCACATGCAATTTTTTCAATCCCTGCCGTTAGAGGAATTGAATTTGGGTCAGGCTTTGCTGCCGCACGTATGTTTGGAAGCGAACACAATGATAGCCTGGTGTCAATGGATGGAACAACGGCAACTAATCATGCGGGAGGAGTGGTAGGCGGGCTTACCAATGGGAACGAATTGCTATTTCGTGTGGCCATTAAACCCACTTCGTCAACCCCTCAGGAACAAAAAAGCTTAAATACAGCCACCGGCAAACAAGAGGCTTTTACTGTAAAGGGTCGCCACGACCTCTGCATTGCATTACGGGTTCCTGTTGTTGTGGAAGCTGTTACCGCAATGGTATTAGCGGATTTGCTCCTACTTGAGCAAAAGATTTTGCGCGTTAATCCTAGCCGTTAATAAGGCCAGACAAAAGATCAGAGCCGGTTAAGGAAGGGCAAGCAGGCTAAGCTTGGTCATGGTAAACCTAGCGTTTAAAAAATTTGGGCTCATTTTCAATATTTTTTTAATTTTAGTATTCGATAGATACCCATTAAATTTGCTGGGTGTCAACCAAACTACCAGTTATGAAAAAAAGTTTAGTTTTTTTACTAGTGGGCCTATTAGCTTTTGGGTTTTCAAACTCAAAAGTGAGCGGACAGAGTACTCAATCTATAGGGTTTAGCTATTTTCTCAATGATTTTACTACTGCTGAAAGAATTCGCACTACCTCTTTGAATACGGTTGTTAATAACAAATCTTTTGCCGAAATGGGCGAAATGAACGCCGGGGTTGCTGTAAATTATTTCAAATCGATGGGGCCCAAACTAAATATGGGCGCTTACCTTGGATTTTCAGGAGTTCGCTATCCCATGCCAGGCAGAAACATTACCAACCGCGGATTACTGATTGAGTTTTCTGCTACCCTGAACAAGATGATGACAACAGAAGACTATTATGTGCAGCCTTATTTAACCCTGGGTGTGGGTGGCCATAAGTTTGGATCTCACTACGGGGCTTTCATCCCTGCAGGCCTGGGCCTTAAACTAAACATATTTAGTGAGGCAAATCTCTTTATGTCATGCAATTATCGTGTGCCTGTAACCAACGAGACGGCTAACTACCATTTTCAGCACATGATTGGTTTGGCAGCGCCACTCGGAAAGAAAAAGTAAATTAGTTTTCAATAAACGGCATTGAATGGCCCCGTAACATTACGGGGCTTTTTTTATGCTTTTTCCCTTACCTTTGCGGCCTTAAATTCAACCTATTTGCCATGGCAGATTTAAAGTTTCAACGAAATTTCGGTATTGCCGCTCACATCGATGCAGGTAAAACAACTACTACAGAACGTATCCTTCGCTACACAGGTATGATTCACCGGATCGGGGAAGTGCACGAAGGTGCGGCTACTACTGACTGGATGGAGCAGGAAAAAGAACGTGGAATTACCATCACCTCTGCGGCAGTTAGCTGTAAATGGAATTTCCCTACTGATAAAGGACAAAATACTGCTGATACAAAGCCTTATTATTTTAATATCATTGATACCCCAGGTCACGTGGACTTCACTGTTGAGGTGGAGCGTTCCATGCGTGTATTGGATGGTTTGATTGCCTTGTTTTCTGCGGTAGATGGAGTAGAGCCTCAGTCAGAAACAGTGTGGCGTCAGGCCAACCGTTACGGTGTTCCTCGTATAGGATTCGTGAACAAAATGGATCGTGCCGGGGCTGATTTTTTAAATGTGGTAAAGCAGGTTCGTGAAATGTTGGGCTCTAAAGCAGTTCCGCTTCAGCTTCCCATTGGGGCAGAAGACAATTTCAAAGGCGTGGTTGATTTGATCAAGATGAAAGGAATCATTTGGCACGCAGAAACCGAAGGAATGACCTTTGACGAGATAGAAGTGCCTGCTGATATGGTAGAAGAAGCAATGGAATGGAGAGCTAATCTGGTTGAAGCAGTTGCGGAATACGATGATACATTAATGGAAAAATTCTTCGAGGATCCTAATAGTATCTCTGAAGCTGAAATTCATGAAGCAATTCGTAAAGCTACTATTGATCTATCTATCGTTCCAATGATGTGCGGTTCGTCATTTAAAAACAAAGGAGTGCAGACAGCGTTAGATGCAGTTTGCCGTTATCTACCTTCTCCTATTGATATTCCTGACACTAAGGGAACACATCCTGATACTGGAGAAGAGTTACTTCGCAAAGCCGACCCTAAAGAGCCCTTTGCCGCATTGGCTTTCAAGATTATGACAGATCCTTTTGTAGGTCGTCTTGCATTTTTCCGTGTCTATTCTGGCCGTTTGGATGCAGGTTCATATGTACTTAATGTTAGAAGTGGAAAAAAAGAGCGTATCAGCCGAATCATGAAGATGTTTGCCAACAAACAAAATCCAATTGATTTTATTGAAGCGGGTGATATTGGAGCAGCTGTTGGTTTTAAGGAAATTAAAACCGGAGACACGCTCTGTGACGAAAATCATCCAATCACCTTGGAAAACATGTTCATCCCTGAACCCGTAATTGCAATAGCTGTGGAACCAAAAACACAGGCAGACGTGGACAAAATGGGTATGGCCATAGCAAAGTTGGTTGAAGAAGATCCAACACTTCGCGTGAACACCGATGAAGAAACCGGGCAGACCATTCTTCGCGGAATGGGAGAATTGCATCTGGAGATCATCATTGATCGTATGCGTCGTGAATTTAAAGTAGAAGTAAACCAGGGTGCTCCACAGGTGGCTTACAAAGAAGCTTTCACTACAACAATTGAACATCGCGAAACCTTGAAAAAGCAAACGGGTGGTCGCGGTAAGTTTGCGGATATCGTGTTTAATATTGGTCCTGTTGATGCAGAATGGCAAGCAGAAAACCCCGACAAGCATTACCAATTTGTAAATGATCTTTTTGGAGGCTCTATTCCTCGTGAATTTGTACCTGCTATTCAAAAAGGGTTTGAACAGTCAATGTCAACAGGGGTACTAGCCAGTTATCCTGTTGCCAACTTAAAAATTCGCGTATTTGACGGAAGTTTCCACGCTGTGGATTCGGACTCCATGTCCTTTGAGTTGTGTGCCAAACAAGGCTTCCGTGAGGCGGCTAGAAAAGCTAAACCTGTTCTGCTTGAACCTATCATGAAGGTGGAGGTAGTAACTCCGGATCAGTACATGGGAGATGTAACTGGAGACTTGAACCGCCGTCGCGGTATGATGGAAGGAATGGATAGCCGTGCAGGTGCACAGGTAATCAAAGCAAAAGTGCCATTGAGTGAAATGTTTGGATACGTTACACAGCTTCGCTCACTTTCTTCAGGACGAGCTTCCTCAACCATGGAGTTTTCGCATTATGCACCGGCGCCTAATAATATTGCCGAAGAGGTAATTGCCAAGGTAAAAGGAAAGGCTACTGCATAATCCTAACAGAACAACTATTAGTAGGACCGCCTTGAAAGAGGCGGTCTTTTTTTTGTTATGCGGGGCCCAGGTAAAAATTCCCTCAGGGATCAGAAATCAACCAGTTCGTTTACAGCGTTTTGTAAAGTTTCCCCCTTTTTTGACAAAAGAGGCAATTCAGGATAAAAAATAGCTGATAACTATTTGGTTGGTACTGACTTCTCGCTTACCTTTGCATCCCCTAAAGAAAAAGGGGAACGTACACATGTCGCAGCGCATCCGAATCAAATTGCAATCCTACGATCATAATCTGGTGGACAAATCTGCCGATAAGATCGTTAAAACTGTTCGTAGTACCGGCGCGGTTGTAACAGGGCCTATACCTCTGCCAACTCGCACTAAAATTTTTACGGTATTACGTTCTCCTCACGTCAACAAGAAAAGTCGTGAGCAGTTTCAATTGGCAACCCACAAACGTCTATTGGATATTTATACCTCCACTAGCCGTACGGTAGATGCGCTTAGCAAATTGGATTTGCCAAGTGGCGTAGAGGTAGAGATCAAAGCGTAGTTGTTTTGAAGTGGCGTAAGGGAATTCGCAACTCCCACTAGTTCTTATCATTTATTTTTTAAACAATTGCTATCTCTCAACCGGAATTTAATTCCGATAAAAGAGCGCTGGCTTTTTAACATAAAACAAGCCATTCAGGGTTTGTTTACTATCGGTACTTCCCCATAAAGGAAAAGGTCGATGGCAAACGGGGATTGAAGTCCAAACGATCGTGTTTGGAATGTCCCAATAACCTTGCAGGCAAAAAACTAAAGAACATGAAAGGTATTATTGGGAAAAAACTGGGTATGACCAGTGTATTTGATCCCTCCGGAAAGCAGACCCCCTGCACGATCATAGAGGCCGGTCCCTGCGTAGTTACCCAAGTAAAGTCCAAAGAGACTGACGGGTACAGTGCTCTCCAATTATCTTTTGGAGACAAAAAAGAAAAGCGTGCTACAAAAGCCGAAATCAATCACTTTTCCAAATCTCAAACCACACCTAAGCGTTTCTCTAAAGAGTTTCGCAATTTTTCTATTGAGAAAAATTTAGGTGAAACTGTTACAGTAGACATTTTTTCTGAAGGTGAAACTGTTGAAGTAGTAGGCACCACTAAGGGTAAAGGATTCCAAGGTGTTGTAAAGCGCCATGGTTTTAGCGGTGTGGGTCAACAATCACACGGTCAGCATGACCGTCAGCGTGCACCAGGATCATTAGGTAACTCTTCAGATGCCAGCCGTGTAATGAAAGGTATGCGAATGGCCGGACGTATGGGTAACGATCGCGTTAAAATGAAAGGTTTGAAAGTGGTAAAAGTTTTTGCAGAGAAAAACTACTTACTGGTAAGCGGTTCTGTTCCGGGTCACAATGGCTCCATCGTACTAATTCAAAAATAATCGCGTACAACACAATCATAAACTGAACGCAACATGAAACTCGACGTCTTAAATACAAAAGGTACTGCAACAGGTCGCTCCGTGGAATTACCGGAGGAGATCTTTGGTGCTGAACCTAACAATCACGTAATCTACCTGGCTGTGAAGCAGTATTTGGCTGCACAACGCCAGGGCACGCACAAGGTTAAAACACGTGCTGAAGTAAAAGGGGCCAGCCGCAAATTGCATAAGCAAAAAGGAACAGGGGGAAGCCGTAAAGGAAATATCCGTAACCCTTTATACAAAGGTGGAGGTACCATTTTTGGGCCTAAACCACACAGCTATGATATCAAAGTAAATCGTAAGGTGAAAGATTTAGCTAAGATTTCTGCCCTTAGTTACAAAGCAAAAGATAATGCCATTGTTGTAGTGGAGGATATTAACATGGAAACTCCAAAAACCAAGCAACTCATGGAGATCTTAAGCAACTTAAAAGTAGCTGATAAAAAAACACTTTTTGTTACTCCTGATTATAATGATAATGTAGGATTGTCTATCCGCAATGTTCCTTCTGTAATGGGAGTACTGCTTAGCGATATCAATACCTATGATATTGTGAATTCAGAAGTGTTAGTGATGACTGAGAGTGCCGCAAAAATATTTGCCGACGACGAAAAAACCGAAGCTTAATTAACAGCATAAAACAAGCGTAATGAAACTTTCTGAAGTACTGATCAAGCCCATCCTTACCGAAAAGGCCAATGGCCAACAGGAGAAGCTGCGTCGCTATGCTTTCAAAGTGGCTCGTAAAGCCAACAAATTGGAAATTAAAAAGGCCATTGAAAACTTTTATGGTGTTACAGTGATGGATGTAAATACCGCTGTAGTCCCAGCAAAAACTAAAGCACGTTCTACTAAGAGTGGCTTTATTGTGGGTCGCAAGCCTGCTTACAAAAAAGCAATGGTAACTGTTGCCGAAGGTGAAACAATAGATCTGTATACTACTATTTAATAGTAAAGTGAATGGCTTCAACAGCCGCAAATGTTGAGTAAAAAGAAAAAGATATGGCATTAAGAAAATTTAAACCTATTACAGCCGGAACGCGTTGGAGAATTGGCAACGCCTATGCTGAGGTAACTACAAACGTCCCTGAAAAGAGCTTGTTGGAAGCAAAGCCTCGTACAGGGGGTCGTAACACATCTGGCCACTTAACTATGCGTTATCGTGGTGGTGGACACAAGAAGAAATATCGTGTGGTTGATTTTAAGCGTAACAAAACCGGAGTAGCAACGGTAGAATCCATTCAATATGATCCTAACCGTACAGCTTTTCTTGCACTGTTAGTTTTTGCTGATGGTGAAAAGCGTTATATCATCGCTCCTCAAGGATTGGAGGTTGGAGCAAAATTGGAAAGCGGTCCTAACGTAGCTCCTGAAGTAGGAAATGCATTACCAATGCGCAATATGCCATTGGGTACAAATATTCACAATATTGAAATGCAGCCTGGACAAGGAGGCAAACTAGCCCGTAGCGCCGGTTCTTCTGCTCAATTGGCAAACAAAGAGGACAAATATGCGGTTTTAAAAATGCCAAGTGGTGAATTGCGCAAAGTGCTTATTGACTGTTACGCAACAGTTGGTGTGGTGAGCAATAGTGATCACAGCTTACAAAGTATGGGTAAGGCAGGTCGCAATCGTTGGAAAGGAATTCGCCCCCGCAATCGTGGTGTTGCCATGAACCCAGTAGATCACCCAATGGGTGGAGGTGAGGGTAAGGCATCCGGAGGTCAGCCTCGTTCTAGAAACGGACAATACTCTCGCGGTTTGAAAACACGTACTGTTGGTAAATCAAGCGATAAGTTGATCATCCAGCGCAAGAACGGAAGCAAAATCGGAAACAAATAATCTAATTACACAATAAGTATAATATGGCTCGTTCGATTAAAAAAGGCCCTTACATCGCCACTCACCTTGAAAAAAAGGTGTTTGCTATGAACGAAGGAAAATCCAAGAAAGGAGTAATCAAAACTTGGAGTCGTCGTTCTACCATTTCTCCTGATTTTGTGGGGCACACATTTGCCGTACATAACGGAAATAAGTTCATCCCTGTGTATGTAACAGAATTTATGGTTGGACACAAGCTTGGTGAATTTGCACCAACCCGCCAATTCAAAGGACACTCTAAAAAAGAAGGTTAATCCAAGAAATAGTCAACCATGGAAGCAGTAGCTAAATTGAGAAATTATCCTACATCCCCTCGCAAAATGCGTTTGCTTGCCGATATGATTCGTGGTCAGCAGGTGGAGCAGGTGTTAGCACAACTTGAATTCAGTCCTAAGCATCCCGCAGTTCCTCTGCGCAAGCTGGTATTGAGTGCTATCAGCAATTGGAAACAAAAGAATGAGGGTGGCGACGAAAGTCAACTCATTGTCAAAACTATTTTTGTAGATGGTGCTCGCACTATTAAGCGCATGCGTCCGGCTCCTCAGGGTCGTGGCTATCGAGTGCGCAAGCGTAGCAACCACGTTACGGTCATAGTAGACACAAAAGAAAAAAAATAATATTAAACGAATAACCTACACCAAACATGGGTCAGAAAGCAAATCCGATAGGTAACCGATTAGGCATCATCCGCGGATGGGAGTCCAACTGGTACGGCAATAGAAAAGATTTTGCCGGTAAACTGATTGAAGACCACAAGATCAGAACCTATTTAAACGCTCGAATCAACAAAGGAGGAATCTCTAAAATTGTAATTGAGCGAACATTGGGCAAGTTGATTGTTACAATCCATACTTCTAAACCTGGTATCATCATTGGTAAAGGTGGTGGAGAAGTGGATCGTATCAAAGAGGAATTAAAAAAGCTTACGAACAAGGAAGATGTTCAGATAAATATTCTGGAGATCCGTCGTCCTGAGTTAGATGCGATGATCGTGGGTGATACCATTGCTCGTCAAATTGAAAATCGTATCAACTTCAAGCGTGCAACTAAAATGGCTATTGCCTCTGCGCTTCGTATGGGTGCTGAGGGAATCAAAGTAAAATTGAGTGGCCGTTTGGCTGGTGCTGAGATTGCTCGTAGCGAAGAGTTCAAGCAAGGCCGAGTACCGTTACATACTTTCCGTATGGATATCGATTATGCAAATGTTTTTGCACAAACTGTTTATGGAAAGATTGGTATCAAGGTTTGGATTTGTAAAGGCGAGGTGTTAGCTAAGCGCGATCTTAATCCAAATTTTGTTGGAGGAAAGAGTGAGTTGAGTGATCGTCGTGGTGGTCGTGACGAAGGACGTGGCGGAGAGCGTCGTGATGATCGCAGAGGTGGTGGAGATCGTCGTGGCGGCGGACGTGAGCGTCGTGGTTAATTCAAAAATTCATTCATTTAAGAAACTTGAAATAGTTAGTCATGTTACAACCAAAAAGAACCAAGCACCGGAAAATGCAAAAGGGTAGAATGAAGGGCGATGCCAAAAGAGGCGCCACCATTTCTTTCGGCTCCTACGCGTTAAAGGCATTGGACCAGCATTGGATCACGGATCGTCAGATTGAGGCTGCTCGTCAGGCGTTAACACGTGAAATGAAAAGGGAAGGAAATGTGTGGATTCGCATTTTCCCTGATAAGCCAATTACTCGTAAGCCGGCCGAGGTGAGAATGGGTAAGGGTAAAGGAAACCTGGAGTTCTGGGCTGCCGTAGTAAAACCTGGACGCATTCTTTTTGAAGTAGATGGTGTAAGCGAGTCTGTAGCCCGCGCTTCTCTTGCACTTGCTGCTGGAAAACTTCCTATCAAAACTAAATTCATTGTGCGCCGTGACCTTGTCACTGCCTAACCTTAAAATAATAGCACGATGTCCAAGAAAACTGAATTTTTAAAAACCCTGCAGGGAATGAATGAGCAAGACCTGCGTGTACGTTTGGCTGATGATCAACAGCGATTGAAGAAAATGGAATTTGCACATGCTATTTCTCCATTGGAGAACCCCATGTCTATCCGCGGTCTGCGTCGCGACATCGCCCGTTTGAAAACTGCTCTAGAATCAAAGCAACAGCAAGCCTGATAAATACCCTAACATGGAAGCAAGAAATTTAAGAAAAACTAGGACCGGTGTGGTAACCAGCAACAAGATGGAAAAAACCATCACAGTAGCTGTGGAGCGTAAAGTAAAGCACCCGATTTACGGAAAGTTCGTAAAGAAAACCACAAAGTTCCACGCGCATGACGATAAGAACGAATGCAGCGTTGGTGATTTAGTTAAGATCATGGAAACTCGCCCGCTTAGCAAAACAAAGCGTTGGAGATTAGTGGAAGTGGTTGAAAAAGTGAAGTAAATTCTGATTAGAATTAATTGTAAAATAACTTTTGTATGATACAACAAGAAAGCCGATTGAATGTGGCCGATAACAGTGGTGCCAAAGAGGTACTCTGTATTCGTGTGCTCGGTAATAGTGGTCAGCGCTATGCGAGAATCGGCGACAAGATCGTAGTAACGGTTAAGGATGCAATCCCTGCCGGTGGAATTAAAAAAGGAACGGTTGCCAAAGCGGTTATTGTTCGTACTACAAACAAACTACGCCGCAAAGACGGTTCTTATATCCGTTTTGACGATAACGCTGTAGTTATTCTTAACCAATCTGACGAACCACGTGGTACCCGCATTTTCGGACCAGTTGCCCGTGAACTTCGTGATAAGGGTTATATGAAAATTATCTCATTAGCTCCAGAAGTTCTTTAATAACGGAGTAAATAATAAGTAAACTATGAAATCAAGATTCAAAGCCAAGTACAACATCCGCAAGGGGGATACCGTAGTGGTGATCGCCGGGGATGATAAAGATCTTGCTAAACCACGTACAGTTCGTGAAGTGCTGGTTGAAGAGTGTAAAGTGATTGTGGGGGGGGTGAATATCATCACAAAGCATACCAAGCCTACTGCACAAAACACCAAGGGTGGTATTATAAAGAAAGAAGCTCCTATACATATCAGCAATGTAATGTTATGGGATGCAAAAGCCAAGTCTGCTGCACGTGTTAAGCGTGAGCGTTCAAATGGTAAAACAGTTAGAATTTCCAAAAAATCAGGAGAAACGTTATGAGTACAAAGGCGTACAAACCAAGATTAGCTACCAAGTATAAGAGCGAGGTAGTGCCAAACCTGGTCAAAAAGTTTAATTACGAAACGGTTATGCA
>VGGU01000017.1 GCA_016868475.1 Bacteroidota bacterium | reverse complement strand
TCACTTAGGTAATGGACATTGAAACGTAAAAAATCAATCAACTCGCAGGCCGCATCTATTTCAGCTTGATATGCATTTTTGCTTTGCCCAAGCATAGTAGCGGCATTAATATAGGGGCGGTATTTGGTAGCCAGAAGATCTGCAGCTTTCAGAAAAATGTTAGCACGGTTTTCCCAAGGAAGATTAGCCCAGGACTCCCTTGCTGCTAAAGCTGCATCAATTGCTTGTTGAACATGTTTAGCCTCTCCTTTATGAAAATATCCCAACAAATGTTTCTTCTCGTGCGGGGGATGTATTGAAACTTTACGACCCGTGCGAATTTCTTTTGACCCGATATATTGTGGGATATCTATTACCTGCGATTTTAATTCCTTTAATGCAGCCTTCAATCGCATCTTTTCTGGAGACCCTGGTGCATAATTTAGAACAGGTTCATTAACTGGTAATGGAAAAGAAAAGGTTCCCAAGGACATAACTGGAGTTTATTGTTATAAATAAAGGTACAAAACTTAGTGTTGCTTATTTTCTTTTTCGCTCATCAAAAACGCCTTGATAAACCCATCTAACTCTCCATCCATCACAGGCTGCACATTTCCAACCTCAAAATCAGTTCGATGATCTTTAATCATTTTATAAGGATGAAAAACATAGCTACGAATCTGGCTTCCCCACTCTATTTTCTTTTTAGTACTGTTTACTTCATCTCTTATTTCGTTTCGCTTTCGTAACTCCTCTTCATATAGTCGGCTTTTTAGCATGGTCATTGCCTTTTCGCGGTTACCAAGCTGAGATCGCTCAGTTTGACATACCACCACAATGCCCGAGGGAAGGTGCGTTAGCATAACTTTTGTTTCTACCTTATTTACATTTTGACCGCCAGCACCCCCACTGCGTGCTGTTTCCATTTTCACATCCGCATCCCTTATTTCTATATTAATGGTATCGTCTACCAGAGGATATACGAATACAGAAGAAAAAGAAGTGTGTCTACGGGCATTACTGTCAAAGGGTGAAATCCGAACCAATCGATGTACGCCACTTTCTGCTTTTAAAAAACCATACGCAAACGGGCCGTCAAACTGTAAAGTGCAAGTTTTTATCCCGGCCCCATCACCCCAAACCCAATCGAGTTCAGTAACCTTCCATTCTTGTTTTTCACCGTACATCCGATACATTCTGGCAAGCATTTCTGCCCAATCCTGACTCTCCGTTCCTCCGGCACCTGAATTAATTTGTAATACCGCAGGAAGTTCATCCTCAGGTTCGTTCAAGGTTGCTTTAAACTCAGCATCATCCAGTAGCGTTTGCGCCTTATCATAGGCTTCCTGCGTTTCTTTTTCAGTGGCATCTCCTGCCTTCCAAAATTCAAAAAGTACGGTTAAATCCTCTACCGATTGCTCAGCTAATGAATAGACACTAACCCAATATTCATTGAGTTTAATGTTCTTCATTATTTCTGTGGCACGCTTATTATCGTCCCAGAAACCAGGGCTTAATGAAAGTTGTTTGTCTTGTGCAATTTTTTGAAGCCGGTTATCGACGTCAAAGAAACCTCCTTATCCCGATTACGCGGGACCGCATATCCTGTAATTTTTCAGTTGTCATGCTGCAAAAGTAGCTGATTAATATTGAAATTGAATAGTGGTGGCTCCTTGGCCAAATCGAGGATGATACTGATTATCAAAAGAAAATACTTCTTTATACTGGCGCAATAGTTGGTGGATTTCGTTTTTCAACTTTCCCTCACCAATTCCATGTATTACCACTAAGGTTGGATGCTGGTTTCGAATGGTTCTTTCTACCATTTTTTCAAAATGAGAAAGCTGGATTTGCAAAATCTCAAAGTTGGACAACCCTTTCCAATCTGTTAATAGGTTTTCTATGTGCAAATCCACCACATGCGAAAAAGAGGCTATGAAATCCTGTTGATGTTTTTTTGAAGTAGAAATTGAGGAAGCAAGTGGCTTTGTGGAAAATACAGGAATTGAAGAAACGGGTTCTTTTTTGGGGTAATGATCAAAAACTGAGATACTAAAATTGGACACTTTTTTTGTATGGATTTTCTCTAATTGTTCAACTAAGTGACGAGGCTTGATCCTAACAGTAGTGCTCAATTGGTTGGCATAAATTAAGGAACTGTCAAGTGAGCTAATGGTTAAATTGAATGTAGGATTATCGCTTAAATCTTCGAGTAAAATATCATGCAAATAAAATTCATTGGATAATGAATTGTTGCCAGTTAAGCTTAACAGCAATTGCCCTTTTTTCTTAATCGAATAAGAATACGAATAAGCGAATGGGACGCCGATTTTCAAATACACGCTAAAACGCTCTGCTAAAAATGCGGACTCCGTATTTTGCAACACAGGGAAAAAAGTCAACGAAGCGCCATGATCTATCGGATAGTTCATAAGTGAAAATAAAAACTACAGGCCTGTAAGCCGGATTCTGTCGTGGGCCTTCATTTATCTGCCAAATGAGTTACCTCATCGGTCAAGCTGCCTACCCTGTAACCAAGCTTTTCAGCATTCAGGCGTGCAGCCCTCAATGGTTACTATACGTGGCATTTCAGCGTGCAAGGTTTACCCGCTCTTGATGTTACCATCAAGAGCCGTGGGCTCTTACCCCACGTTTTCATCCTCACCTTTATTGCTAAAGGCAGTTATTTTCTGTGGCACTTGCTGTCGTCAGTAAACTGACGCCCGGCTTTTCACCGGTGCACTGCACTTTGCTGTCCGGACTTTCCTACTCCAAAAGGAGTCGAAGACCTGGCCTGTAGCTCAGCAAAGATACAACCAAATTAGTTTGGCTTTTTGGAAGGAATGGTATCAATCCTTAACCCCTGCTGCATGTCGCGCTGTAAGGTATCAATAGCATTGATCAATTGTTTCACTTGCTGATGAGGCATTAAACTATTATCCAGCGCATATTTAATAGTTTCTAAATTTTGCCAGTGAAATTGCGCCTGTGTTTCCTTCATGCTAAAACTATAAATACGTTCAGCTCTAAAACTGACGAAACACAGGATTAATAGACAGAAAATAAGGTATCTCATGTTATTTTTTTAATAAAAATCATACCACCCCCTTCCATTGTATCCTTGATGTTTTTGAGTGTCTGTGTTTAGGATAATTAGCCCAGGTTGTGGCTCTAATAAGGCATCTCTTTCTTCAGTAGTCATTGGTGTAGCAATACATTGTACCGTTCTCCATTCTAGTTGATTTGGCACTAAAGAACCGGCTCCAAGCACTTGGTTGAACTGAGGTGCTAAGGAAGGCAGATATAGCACAATATCATTTTCTTGCGTCTGCGCTTTTATACTTGTAAAATTATTTCCTGACAAACTTGGCTCCAACCATCGTAATTCAGCAGCATTGTTATCAATATTAGCTAGCTCCAGGTGTCCTGACAATCGACTTGTAGATTTTGATCTGGAAAAAATGGCAAAGCGGTTATTCCCCACATCAATACTTTCATCAATGTACAAGCCATAGGAGTTGTCAATGATACCCGTATTTCGCCAAAAATGTGTGCCATTAGTGGCGGTTACCATTCCCTTTCCAATAGCTATACCATAGACCGATCCAACCCTGGAAGCTGCATTGGTATTATAAACACTAACCGTTAAACCAAAAAGTGTGTCTACCCTTCCACCACCGTTATTCCAGACTTCTACAGAATGCGCATGTAGTTTATTGATAGTTCCCGTTGAAATATTTTCAACCCCACTTACCGAACCAAATGCATTTGAAATAATACCAGTCCCCTTATTGGACGAAATATGATAAGATCCCCAAGCAACACTCAAAATACCGCTTCCATTGTGTGTGGTCCAGCCCTGAATCGAACGCATTTGACCCAGGGACTGTGAATTTGACGCGTCGGATGATGTATAAAATGCTCCGCCCATTATTCTATTGTCAAATTTTCCGGTTCCAGTTACTTGACCAATTACCGCAATGGTTTTTGGAGCAGTGGCAATTGCAGTAGCCATGTTTCGCTGAATGGCAAGCCCTGGATAAAAACTAGTTCCATCGGCTGTCATTGCGCCTGGACTAATTTGATCTCCAATGGCCACTGTTCCATTAATATCAGCATTCCCTGTAACATCAAGCGCATGCTGAGGATTGTTAGTTCCAAGGCCAAGCAAGCCCGTTTTTGTTATTCGAATTCTTTCCTGACTATTTGTGACTACCACAAAATCCTGGTTGGATAATGTGCCTAGTCGGCTACCAACATTTCCATCAAATGCATCGAGGGTTTGATTTCCACCTAATGTCCAGCCATTTTGAGGAGTGAGAACAGAATTCCAACCTAACTGGCTATTGTTATTATCTCTGCTATTTAACGTTAATGCCTGGCCTAATGAACCCGTTTCTGCAGGAAGGGAAATAGTATAGGATGAGGTTCCAGCTTGTTTAGCTGCCAAACTAATATATTGCTGACCTGCGCTTGATTGAATTCTAACTTCTCGCTGGAGTGAGGGTCTAGTTTGTGCAATACCCATTTGGTAAAACAGCAGAAAAAAAAGAGTGATGGAAAACTGAATTGGAAGCATGATGTTACTATTCAAGAATTGACCAATTAATAGAGCCGTTGAATGGTGAGGAGAAGTAGACCATAAACTTTCCTGTTGTAGTATTTCTGGAAATATAATAGGATGGAATGGGCATGTCATTAGCTGCTCCTTCTAATGTGAGCGATATAGCATCGTTGGTGTCTATGCCAACTGTATTACCCTGCCCGTTGGTGGGGGTAATTTCAACAGACTCCGTGGCCGTTGTAAAAGTGGAAAACCCTTTGGCCTTTGTTCTGTGGTAACCATTGTATGTCAAAACTGCATCTAAGCTAACTTGACGTAAAATGCCATTATTATTTGCGATCAAGAGTCTATCAAACCCAGACTGAATACTTGTTGACACTGCACCGCCCAGCGCATTCAATGTTACTTCTCCGGTAACACCCAGGCTTCCGCTTAAAGTGGTAGCTCCTGCAACATCTACTGTACTTCCAAAATTTGCTGCACCACTTGCTCGAAAAGTTCCGCCCACATCTAAAGTAGTAGATGCAGTTAATGCAGTACCGATTCCAATTTTTCCATCTGCATTTACTCGTAAACGTTCAGCATTGCCAGTTAGCAACTTTATGGGTTGAGCCGTAGTATGTGTTGTGGCAATTACCAGTGGCTGAGCGCTGGTAGTTCCTAAAAACTGTTGGCCGGTAGCAGTTCCCGCTGCAGAAATAGCATTACCCTCCAAAGCCCAGGCCATACCCGTTACTGCTCCGGTAATAGACTGCCATTCCGTGCTTGCTGTTGTTCCCGTAACACTTGATACTTTTAATAAACTGTTAGCAGTTGGCAAGGCAGAAGGAAGAGTAACAGCATATGTAGTGGTTCCCTCTGTGGCTTTCAATCCCACATAGCCCGTGCCTGTTTGTGATGGGTTTACTAAACGAATTTCTTTTTGGATAGCAGGTCTTATTTGAGCTTGCGTGACCAATAGTTGGAAAAGAAAAATAAAGGAGCTAACTAATAAATAATTGATAGTTTTCATAGGATTTTATTTAATGAATGAATGTTTTAATCAATAATTAACCAAGTAACAAAACCAGTATAGGGAGCGGTGAAATAAATGATAAGTTGATTGCGAGCTAAATCCCGATGTATAAAAAAACTGGGTGATGAAATGGGCATTTTGTCTGCCTCTAACGTAACTGCTATTCCATCATCCAACTCCAATGGAAAGTCTAATCGTATGGCCAGCGAGTCCTCTGCTTTTAAATTCCCTATTCTTCCTTTAGATTTAACAGAATAGGGATCCGCAGTTTGCAATGCATAAATAGCATAAGGAACAATCCCAATTGGAACAGCCCCCAATTCAATCCAATTATCTTGATAATTCCAATTGGCTTGTGGCGGTTGTGGGGGAATTGCAATTTTTATTTGAACCCGGTAGTTTAGTTTTTCCCATGGTATAGCATACAGCGAATTAAATAAGCCTCCAGCAAATTGTCCTTTACCCAACGTAAATAGAAATACGCCTTGCTGATCAGTATTCAATTGTTGTTCCTCGGCATAAATCAGTTGTGCATCACTGCTAAAGTAAATGGCGGTGTGGACCTGTATAGTTTGTTGTTTTACGGCTTGGTTGAAACGATCCCGTGCTTGCATTTGAAAAGGAATTCCTGGTAACACTGTTTGCGCAAGAGCAGCAGTAACAAAAACATTACTCCATCCTAACAAAAACAATATGCGGATTCTGCAGAATAACATCATTCATTGATTTTAATTATTTGCCCTACCCCTTTTATGCTCTTTCCCTGAATCAACAAATAATACACACCTGCTGGAACAAAGTGCAGATTAACGTTAAGGCCTCTCCGCAGATTAATTAACTGAACTGATTGTTTATGGACCCGTTGGCCCTTTAGGTTATATATTAAAAGTTCAGCTTGATGAGATAATCCTATATTGTTTTTGGCTTTAATGTAAAAGGAGCCTGTGGTTGGATTTGGATAAACTATCAAATTCAGCATACCCAAAGAATCCGTAGTGATGCAGGGATATATGTAAATGCCCGGAAGCAAAGTAGTTAGCCAAATGGATAGTCCAGAACCAAACTGTAAACATGAACTGGAATAGGTAATGGTAATAGGCTGAGAGGATACTCGGCTATTAAAGCTGGACTCTCCAAAAGAAGAGAGAATAATACAAGCATTGTTTTGTGCCGCCACGGTAGAGTTCACCGATAAATACCCTGCCAAGAACAAAACAAAACTTCCTGCTATTACTATTGATTTTGTAGTCAATCTTTTAAATTGAATTGACTACAAAAATGGTTGACTAACTAAGTCAACTCAAGGGTTAAAAACAAAATAGGAGGTGTTAATTAGCGTTGAGTTTGCTGTTTTTTTGGCCATACAAGAAATAGATCACAAGTCCAATGACCATCCAAATAAAAAACCACTTCCAACTTGTAATAGGGATTTCAACTAATAAATAAAGACAGGATAGAACTCCCATCACTGGGATAAAGGCTAAATTCTTGACTGCTGTAAGTATGGCAATCCAAAGACTAATCAAAAAATAAATAATTAATAACCAGCCGCCCGGAGATCCTGACAAAGTTGAGTCAAAGGCTAATTCAAGTCGGTCTTTATTAAGGAACAGAAAAACAAGGTAAAAAGCAGGAATCCAATAACGACCACTCCAATCGGGCAAGGTAAATTGTCCTGGTTTTTTTTGTATTCGGGGAAGTAAAAGTACCCCTCCTGATACAAGCACAAATGCAAACAATGTACCAATGCTGGTAAGATCGGTCACTAAACCGGATTGCAAGAAAAGTGCTCCCACACCTACAATTAACCCAGTTATCAGTGTTGCGAATCCTGGAGTTTGATATTTGTTTAATGATTGAAATTTACTAGGCAGCAATCCATCTCTACTCATACTCATCCAAATTCTGGGCTGTCCTATTTGAAAAACAATCAACACTGAAGTTGTAGCCACCACTGCGCTTATGGATATGATCTTTTCTATCCATGGTGCTCTTTTTTCAAATACAAAAGCAAGCGGATCGGTAACCCCTCCAAAAAGTGAATAATGCTCCATTCCTGTCAGTACAAGAGCAATAGCTATGTATAATACGGTACAGATCAGCAAAGAATTGATCATTCCCCGCGGCAGATCTCGTTGTGGATTTTTACACTCTTCTGCCATTGTAGAAATAGCATCAAAACCAATATATGCATAGAAAACAGCAGAAACTCCTTTCAACACTCCTGAAATTCCATTTGGCATAAAGGGTATCCAATTATTAGTGTCTACATAGAATGCGCCAGCACCAATCACAAAGAGTATTACCGCTACCTTAAATAGCACCATTAAATTGGTTCCCTGCTTACTTTCTTTAATCCCAACATAAGCTAAATAAGTAACCAGAATTACAATTATGAAAGCTGGCAAATTGAAAAAAAGTGGAGTTTGTCCCAATTTGGGCGCTGTTTCAAAAGCCTCTTTAGCAAAGCGAAATGATTCAAGTTGAGATGGTGAGAACGAATCAGCACTGGAAAGTGCCACAACTGCTTGCTTATAAGCAGCAGCAGCTGTAACAGGGTCCACCAACATCCAAGATGGTAACTCAATATGAAACAAATGCACCAGTAGATTATTAAAATAACCACTCCAGGAGATTGCCACCACAATATTCCCGATAGAATACTCCAGAATAAGCGCCCATCCAATTATCCAGGCTATTATTTCTCCGAACACAACATAGGAGTAGGTATAGGCACTTCCCGCCAATGGAACTCTGCTTGCAAATTCAGCATAGCATAAAGCTGAAAATCCACAGGTTATGGCAGTTACAATAAATAAAATTGATATACCAGGCCCACCCTGGTATGCAGCTGATCCAATAGTGGAGAAAATACCAGCCCCAATAATAGCAGCAATACCCATGAAGGTAAGGTCCCGAACACTCAGCACTTTGCGTAGTCCCTTGCCAGCTACATTACTTTCAGTGTCTGTTTGTAGTTGGGAAAGTAATTTTTTTCTAAATACTCCTGCCATAATAAATTGCTTATAGTGTTAAATCTGACGTTGTATCAAGTAATCAGCCAATGATTGCAAAGATTGTTTCCTAGATGAGACAACAGCTATTTGATCCAGATCAGCCATGGCTTCGTCAAGAAATCGTTGCTTTAATTGTAGAGCCCATGCATCCACTTGGCAATGTTTATAAATAGATATCACTTCTGCCACTTTATCTTTGTCCTGACGCTTTTGCCAATATAGCAATCGTTCACGAGCACTGGAATCTGCAGTATTCAATGCATGGATCAACAGAAATGTTTTTTTATCTGCCAATATATCTCCTCCCACTAATTTTCCAAAAACTGCCGGATCACCGAATGCGTCCAGATAATCATCTTGCACTTGAAAAGCCAATCCTAATTTAAGTCCAAATGAATATAATAATTGCTGATTTCTTTCACTGGCACCTCCAAGAATAGCACCGATCATTAGAGCAGCAGCAAGCAAGACGGATGTTTTCTTTTCAATCATCTGTAAATAGGCTTCTAATGAAACATCGAGTTGATTTTCAAAATCCATGTCTAATTGCTGTCCTTCACAAATCTCAATGGCCGTTTTGTTAAACAAAGTAAGAATGGCGTGAAGAGAAGAAGCGGGCACTTTGTTTAAATACGTGTAGGCATTGATCATCATTACATCACCTGCAAGTAGTGCAGTATTGTTTCCATATTTTTCATGAACTGTTTGTACTCCTCTTCGAAGTGGAGCCTTGTCCATGATATCATCGTGAATAAGCGTGAAATTGTGAAAAAGTTCTATTGCCGTGGCAGCATCCCAAGTGGAAGGGTGAATAGAGGAAAAAAGTTCATTACCCATCAAACAGAGTACAGGACGAATGCGCTTACCTCCAATTTGTAAGAAATGTCGGTTAGGATCATAAAGACTACTTGGAAATGAAGGAAAATGATTACGCTCAAAATGCTGGTTGAATTGGGCGACAAGCTGCGCAAAAGATTGCATGATGGAAAGTTAGCAGATTTTCTGCAGCTATGACCCAGTTTGTTTTGATTTTTCAGCAGGTAGCACCCATTCAAAATCCAACTGACGTTTTGTAAGATTCGCCGCAACTACTTTAATCCATAGTTTATCCCCCATTTTGAATTTTCTTCCACTTCGAAGACCAATTAAACAGTAATCCGTTTCAACTAATCGAAAATCGTCATATTCACTCAATGAATTGAGATGTACCAGCCCCTCGCACTTATGCTCAATAGTTTCTACCCAAAAGCCAAAGTGCGCCACCCCGCTAATGACTCCCACAAATTCTTCACCCAGAAAATTCTGCATGTATTGTACTTGCTTGTATTTATTTGCCGCTCTTTCTGCCTCCATGGCTGATCGCTCGCGTTCACTAGTATGCTTACATTTCTCCTCCATTTTCTTATCTATACTAGTGTTATGAGTCAAAAGCGAAAACAATATGCGGTGTACTAAAATATCCGGATATCTGCGAATAGGAGATGTAAAATGACAATAGTGCTCAAACCCCAGACCATAGTGACCAACATTTTCAGTTGTATACCTTGCCTTGGCCATGGTACGAATGCCTAATTGTTCAAGAACATGTTGTTCCGGCTTACCACTAACCGCTGCAAGCAACTTATTAAATGATGCGGCAACAGCTGCAGGTGAAGATCGATCAAATGCATGGCCAAATTTTTTTGCAAAATTCATGAATGGGATCAACCTGTCCTCATCCGGGTCATCATGTATTCGATAAGGAAAAGGAATAGGCTTGCCATTCATAGGAGATGATGCCATTTTTTCTGCTACAACCCGATTGGCTAAAAGCATAAACTCTTCAATCAGTTGATGAGACTCTTTACTCTCTTTGATCATTATTCCAATCGGGTCACCTGCCTCGTTTAGTTTAAAACGAACCTCTTGAGACGAAAAATTGATGGCCCCATCATGAATACGTTGCGCTCTCATTTGCTGGGCAAATACATGCAATTGCAACAATTCTTTTTTATATAGCCCTTCCTCTTCTTCCAAAATAGCCTGCACCTCCTCATAGGTAAATCGATGACAAGAATGTATCACCGTTTTTCCGATCCATTTCTTCAAAATGGATCCATCAGGATGTATTTCAGTAATTACAGAAAAGGTCAACTTGTCTTCATGAGGGCGAAGCGAGCACAATACATTTGAAATATTTTCAGGAAGCATGGGGTTTACCCGATCAGGCAAATAGACTGATGTACCTCGAGCATAAGCTTCTTGGTCCAAATCCCCTCCTTCCTCGATGTAATGACTTACATCTGCTATGTGTATTCCAACCTCATAATGACCCGAGGGCAGTAGTTGGAAAGACAAGGCATCGTCAAAATCCTTGGCATCCAGGGGATCAATTGTAAAAGTGCAAACACCACGCATATCTCTTCGCAGGGCTGTTTCAGTGCTGGTGATAGCTGCTGGAATACGCAAGGACTCCTCCACTGCTTGATCTGAAAATTGGAGTGGGAATCCCGCTTCTAATAAAATATCCTTCATGGCCACATCATGTAGCGCTTCAGGAGATAAAACAGTTACAACGGCAGCTTGTGGTCTCTTATCTTGATCGGCTGACCAATTGGTGACCCGGGCCAACACACGGTCCCCATCTTTAGCCCCGTTTAATTCGGTATGATGAATAAAAAAATCTGGCATTGGTTTGTCCGATTCAATTACAAGAAAAGCAAAACCTTTTCCTAATTGAATTTGGCCGATAAATTCTTCTCGCTTCCTTTTCAATACAGTTTTTACTATTCCTTTCATCCGATTGCCAACAGGCTTGCGTTCGCGAATGGCTATTGACACCAAATCACCATGAATTGCACCATTGAAATCATCAGGTCTTATGAGAATATCATCTGCTAACCCCTCTACTTTCACATAACCCATTCCTGTCCGAGATACATCCAAGGTACCTTTTACAAGGAAAGAGGCAGCGGCTACTGCTCTACTTCTCGTTTTTTTCTTTGAATTTTTCCTTCCCATGCTTAACTACTCCTACGAAAATTTGTAATAAAATTGATTACACAGTCATCGAACTCCGTTTTTTGGTCAAACATAAACTCATGACAAACCGGAATCACATAAAAAGGGAGCTCTTGAATGGTCTTTTCAAATTTTTCAAGTCGAACCGCATCTTTTTCAGTAGTCAACAAGATGCCGTTTTCTGTATTGATTTTTTTAAACTCCAGGAGAATCTCTTTCAGATCTTCCGCAGTGAAAATATGGTGATCCCTGAATTGTAATTGGCGATAGTAAGCGGAGTGATGTTCAACCCATTTTTTCAGCGGTGTTGGGTTTGAAATACCCGTAACCAGCAACACTTCTGTGTTATCCTTAAATTGAATTTGTTTTTTAGTAATAAGGTGATAAGGAACTCCATAATTTAATTTCGTAAAGAAAACTTTTTGGGTTGTTCCTGGTTTCAGTTCATCAATAATGCTTTTTTGCTGATCCCCAGAAAGAGCCGGATCGCATTTAGTTACTATGATTACATCAGCCTCCTTGTAACGGCTTTTCAAATCACGTAAATCGCCAGTGGGCAAATAAAAATCACGGGAAAACAAATTTGCATGTTCGGTCAAAAGAATAGTAAATCCTGCTTGTATAGCGCGGTGTTGAAAGGCATCATCCAATAAAATAACTTCGGTTGAAGGGAAATCATGCAATAGTTCAGGGATTGCCAAAAGCCTTTCTTCTCCCACAGCAACAGCTACATTAGGAAATTTGCGGTACAGCATAAGCGGCTCATCTCCTATCTCAAGAGCCGTTACCTCAGGTTTCGCAAAGGCATATCCCTTTGTTCTTCTTCGATATCCTCTACTTAAGGTGGCCAGCTGGTAATTATACTGCAAAAGCTCAATCAGATATTCAATCAGTGGGGACTTTCCTGTTCCCCCAACGGCCAAATTACCAACCGTAATCAAGGGTATTCCAAAAGTAGCCGAACGCAACCATTTTTTTTGATACAATAGTGAGCGGAAATAAAGCACAAGCCAAAACAGTATAGAGAATGGCAAAAGCAAAAGCCTGAAAGAACGTAAGAAAAATGTATAGAACATGACTAGTGCTAAGGTACGAAGAAGCTAAAAACAGTTGTTCCATAGTTGCGTTCCCGTTCAAATCCAGCAAAGGATTGATAATTATTCCGGGGAGTATGTTCTAGAACAAATAGCCCCCCTGGCGAAAGCAACTTCTTACTGATGATTATTTTAGGTAATTCATCGATAGCAATAAGCGCGTATGGCGGACCTGCAAAAATAAAATCAAAGGTTTGTGTGCACTGTTGTAAAAACTGAAACACATCTTGTTGTACAACTGAAGCATTTTGTATTTCAAAGGCAGCAAGTGTTTTTTTGATAAACTGAACTTGTTGCAAATCTTTCTCCACTAAAGTCAATTGCAGTACCCCTCTGGAAGCTAGTTCATAACTAATGCTTCCCGTGCCCGCAAATAAATCAAGTGTTTGAATGGCTGAAAAATCTAACCGGTTTTGTAAAATGTTAAAAAGTCCTTCTTTGGCAATATCCGTAGTTGGACGTGTGTGTGGCATATGCGTGGGCGGTAAAAATCGCCTACCTCCCAAACGTCCACTTATGATACGCATAAAGAATGGTTGCTAAGTAAGGTGAAATAATGGGCAGAAGGAGCGTCTCCTGTAAATTGAATAGTGCTAGCCAATGGTTTAACCTGTAAGAAATAATTTGAAAACTCCTCGTATAATCTAGAAGAGGGATCTATAAGTCCTGCCAAAGAAAGTTGCACAGAAGCGGTCGAAAGGTCATGTGCAGCTGCTAGTTTCAATAAGTAAAAAACAGCATCCATCTCATGCTGGTAATCATAATATCCTACAAATAGTAATCGACCACCCTTGCATAGTACAATGGAAAGTTGAGCAATGCCTACATGAACTAAAAATTCACCTGCTTCGTCTGACGCATGGCGGTTCATTAAAAGCCAGTTGGCAGTATGAAAACAGTTCAGGTCAACAAATTGGGATTCGAGTTTATTAATCAAATAAGCCGGCACATGGTAGCTTAAATAGAACTGCCAGGAAGCAAAAGATTCATGCAAAGAGCGCATTGACGGGTTATGGGGATATGCAACCTTTTGCAATAAATTCAACTTTGATTGATCGTAGTTTGCAATAGGCATTTGGACTAGTTGAGAAGCATCAAAGCAAACCTGTACAGTATAAGAGGTTGAAGTAGTGGGCAGACTTATGGTTAAGAATTCCTCTATAAAATTATTGTTGTTCCAATGATCAATTTGATAAAAAGCTCCTTTTAGTGCTGTTTGCGAAACGGAGTCAACCCACAGGTAAGCTGCCAAATGTTGGCCAAACAATAATGAGAGCGTCAACTTTTCAGCTGTTTGCTTTTCTGATTGGTAAGAAAAAAGAGGAGTCACTTTACTAATTGAAGAATGCAATGTTACTTAAAATTAAATAATTGTACGTTTGCTTCAAGCATGCAATCCAATTCTACTTCTACCCTTCAAGTTGAAATTAACAATAAGTCAATTATTAAAATGGCTCTCCCTATTAGTATGGCCATTTTAATTCCGCAATTGAACTTTGTTACCAACAACATCTTCCTTGGACATTTTACCGATGATCCGGCTGCACTGGCGGTAGCCGGCATCACTGGGGTTTATTATTTAATATTTGCTGCAATAGGCTACGGATTAAATAATGGCCTACAGACACTGATAGCTAGAAGAGCCGGCGAAAACAGACCCGAAGAGATTGGAAAGCTTTTCAGTCAAGGAATTATTACTGGGTTGATACTAGCTATTACTGGAATACTGCTTACCTATACCCTAACCCCGGTATTATTTGGTGCAATAATCAAAGACTCAGTTACCCTTGATAAGGCAATTAGTTTTTTACAAATCAGAATTTGGGGACTGCCTTTTTTGTATGTGTATCAACTTAGAAATGCCTTGCTGGTTGGTACCAACCAATCTCGTTACTTAGTGGCAGGCACCATTGCCGAGGCCAGTGCAAATGTAATTTTAGATTACCTGTTAATTTTTGGCTTTGGCGCCATCCCTGCATTGGGCTTCAATGGTGCGGCCATTGCTTCTATCCTTGCGGAAGCCATTGGAATGTTAGTTATTTATTGGGTAATACATAGAAAAGGAATTACAAAACAATTTAGCCTTTTCACCAATATCAGCTGGAATACCGAAGTACAAGGATCCATTTTCAACATCTCTGCACCTTTAATGTTTCAGCATGCAATCAGTATTGTTAGTTGGCAATACTTTTTCTTACTGGTAGAACATCAGGGAAGTATGGCATTAAAAGTTTCCAATGTGATGCGAAATGTTTTTGGGGTATTTGGCTGTTTTTGCTGGGCCTTTGCCGCAACGGCAAATTCAATGATCAGTAATATTATTGGGCAAGGACGACTGGAGGAGGTACCAGGACTGATCAATAAAATTATACGCATCAGCCTCTCCACCGTATTTTTTGTTGTTTTAGTGCTCAATTTTTTTCCTGGATCATTTCTATCGCTTTTTGGGCAAGGCCCATTATTTATAGAAGAAGCAATCCCAGTGCTACGTGTGGTAACAGCTGCCTTACTACTATCATGCATAGCAACTGTTTTCCTAAACGCTGTTACAGCATCAGGCAATACACGGATAACACTTTTAATTGAAATCGGAGCTATTATCAGCTACTGTACTTACATCTATCTGTCGTTGGAGTATTTTCAACTTTCTTTAACTATTGCCTGGATGAGCGAGTGGATCTACTGGCTCTGCTTATTAACTCCCTCATTTCTATATATGCGTAGCAATCGGTGGAAAGGCAAAAGAATTTAACTCTCCCAACTATACTGCACGGCGGTATTTCCCTGAAAACCAGGAATAGGCGGATTGAGTTTTGTCAACTTGATTTCAATGAAATTGACCTGTGAAAAAGCTTGACGAATTAAAACGGTAATATCCATTACCACTGTTTCTAATAAGGGTGTAGCCACAGCCATTCTATCTTTAACAAGAGTATAAAGGCTTACATAGTCAACGGATTGAGGTAAAGAATGAATAGTAGTTGCCGCTTCTCCCTGTACCGGAAAAGCAACCGTAAGATCCACCACAAAAAAACCTCCAATCTTTGTCTCTACAGGATAAAGGCCATGATAGGCATAAAAGGTCACTTGCTCCAGTTTGACCTGCATCGTTCTTTTTCCCATGAAATGGTTTTAATGTAATCCTAATGTACTTAAATAGCGTTCTGCATCCAAAGCCGCCATACAACCACTACCTGCAGCAGTTACGGCTTGACGATATGTTTTGTCTTGCACATCTCCGGCTGCAAAAACCCCTTCTATATTAGTCCTGCTGGTTCCTGGAATAGTTAAAATATATCCTGTACTGTCCATTGTAATCCAATCTTTGAAAATAATTGAATTGGGAGAGTGACCAATGGCAACAAAAAAAGCGCTCACTGAAATTTCTGATGTGCTTTTTGTTTTATTATTATAAAGACGAACCCCATCTACTTTTGTACCCCCGATTATTTCCGCTGTTTCCGAGTTCCAATGAACAGTGATATTGGGCGTATTGATAACACGCGATTGCATCACTTTGCTGGCACGCATTTCTTCGCGTCTGACAATCATGTGAACGTGAGTACAGATTTTTGAAAGATATAAAGCCTCCTCCGCGGCGGTATCTCCTGCACCTACAATGGCTACGTCTTTGCCCTTAAAAAAGAATCCATCACAAACTGCACAAGCACTCACCCCAAATCCATTCAAACGCTGTTCGCTTTCTAACCCTAACCATTTGGCAGATGCACCAGTGGAAATAATTACAGCATGAGCAGCTATCCATTTATCTTCATCAATCTGCACCTTGTGAACGGGTCCGGTGAAGTCTACTTTTGTAGCTAACCCATAGCGAATATCCGCACCCATACGAGCTGCTTGTTTTTCAAAGCTGATCATCATTTCAGGCCCTTGAATTCCGTCAGGATATCCCGGGTAGTTTTCTACTTCAGTGGTAATGGTAAGTTGGCCTCCGGGCTGTAAACCTTGATAGAGAACAGGCTTCAATCCAGCACGACTAGCATAAATAGCTGCTGTGTATCCAGCAGGCCCTGAACCAATGATCAAACATTGAACTGTTTCTATTGTTTCCATTTGATACTATTAAACTAGCAGCACCATGAAGAAAAACAAATTGAGTTGGTTTAACCCAAATAAGCCTTAAGTGCGCTACTATACCGAGCTTTTTGCAAACGCTTAATTGCTCTTTCTTTTATTTGACGAATGCGCTCCTTTGTTAAATCGTATTTCTGGCCAATTTGCTCAATGGTTACACCATTTTCTCCATCTAATCCAAAATATGCGTTTACAATTTCCGCTTCACGTGGAGATAGTGATTTTAACACACGACGAATTTCATTACGAAGAGAATCTTTCATGACCTCGTCGTCCGTATCATCGCTGCCTTCTAACAAGTCGCCCATTGCCACATCCTCAGCTTCATGAACGGGAGCATCAAGTGAAGTATGTCTGGTATTGCTTTGAAAAATGTTATTAATTTCAGTTTCACTCATCTCCAGCAATTCAGCCAATTCCTCGGTCGATGGCTCTCTTTCATGTTCTTGCTCAAATGCCATATAGGCCTTGTTGGCCTTATTGTAAGTACCAATTTTATTTTGAGGTAATCTTACCAAACGACCTTGTTCAGCCAATGCTTGTAAAATAGACTGACGAATCCACCATACTGCATAAGAGATGAATTTAAACCCTTTGGTCTCGTCAAATCGCTGTGCAGCTTTGATTAATCCCAGATTTCCTTCATTGATCAGGTCGCTTAAGGAAAGCCCCTGGTGTTGGTATTGCTTTGCCACAGAAACTACAAAACGTAGGTTTGCTTGCACTAGCTTATCCAAAGCCCGCTGGGAGTCAATAGGATTTCTATTGAACATCTTGATTCTTTGCGCAAGCGTAGTCTCCTCTTCAGGAGCGATCATAGAAATTTTTGAAATTTCCTGTAAATACTTTTCTACTGCCTGTGAATCTCTGTTTGTAATTTGGGTAGCAATCTTTAGCTGCCGCATGTACTTGAAAATTTAAGGGTGGCGGGCGAATAAGACGAAAAATCCCATTCGAACGTGTGCAAAGTTACATAAAATAACAGTGCTTTTCTTTGCGAAAATCAGGATTCTGCAGAAGTTTTAGGCCTGCTTTTTAGGTAGAACGCAAGCACTAAGCCAGTTATGAAAATAATTGTTGAGATAACCTCAGCTTGAGTTGGACGAAAACCAAAAAGATTCAGCTGATTATTTACTCGAATTTTTTCTATAAGAAAGCGTTCTATTCCATTGAATATCAAGTATAAAGAAAATATCAATCCACTAGATTTTAAATACTTTTTAGAGTAAAAAAGCACCAAAGAAAGCAGTATAGAAGCAATAGATTCGTACAAAGGGGTTGGAAATACTCCGCTCGGGAGCTCATTGCAGTAAGGGCCTACGCAACCGCTAATAGGAATTCCAGCCTCAATTACATTATGAGGGTAAGTTTGGGACCAAGCCCAGTCAGGAAGAAAAAAGGGCTTTGAAGCCAGATCGCTAACAATTCCCCAATCTCCATCACCGGAAAGCTGGCAGCCCATTCGGCCTATTCCATAAGCTAACATAAGGCCCGGGGCAACGGCATCACTTAAATCTAAAAATCTAATGCTATGGCGCTTAGCATAAATAGCAATAGCAATAGTAGCACAAATAAGCCCGCCATACATTGTTAAACCTGCCGGGGAAAACAGGTAGTCGCCTGGTCGTTTTAAAAAGTCAGACCAGTTTTCGAAAATATCAAACAATTTGGCGCCCGCTAAACCAAACACCAATGCAAGTAAAGTGATATCTCCTACCCGATCCTCCGGCCAAACTCTGATTATTCTTTTCTCTGGTTTATCTAGCTTTTGCTTATTCTTTTCTCTCCATTTGGTAATGGCAAAAAATAAACCAACCAAAATCCCCAATGGAAAGTTGCCTTCTCCTGAAAAAATAAAACTAGGTGGATCAATGGCTTCATCGTTCGCTAAAAAAAATAAAGCAAGCAACTTAAAGCCCAGCAGGAAGCCTAATAAAAAATTGGAAAGAATGTCTTGCAAACTTGCAGGCTTTCCAACCAAGATGGTAGTTTCTTCGGGAACAAAAAGTCCTTGTTTGCTTTTTCGCCTCAGTTCGTAAGCAAGCAAAGTGGCTGCCACGCCAAATGCAATGGCTACAAAAAAACCAAACGTGTTTAAAAAACGTAAAAAGGGTAACTCAACCCCCACCAGATCTCGGAAGGCATAATAGAGGTTTGGATACATAACTATTAATTACAATGTTGCTGAAAAGCAGCTTTTAAATTTTCTGCAATTGCTTGAGCGGGTAGGCCTTCAATGGTATGTCTCTCTACATAATGCACCAATTGTCCTTTTTTAAAAAGAGCAATAGCCGGAGATGAAGGAGGGTAAGGAAGCAGGTGTTCGCGGATTGCTTTTACAGCTTCTATATCGAAACCAGCAAAACTGGTT
Source organism: Bacteroidota bacterium (assembly GCA_016868475.1). GTDB lineage: Bacteria > Bacteroidota > Bacteroidia > Chitinophagales > Chitinophagaceae > JJ008. The sequence continues at coordinate 11,960 of VGGU01000017.1, read as the reverse complement.
GTAAGAAAATCGGGTTTTGCTTCACTTGATTCCACAGCCATCAAAACACCAGGGCGTGCAGAGCCAGCAGAACAGCCACATACAGAGTTGATTACTACAAGAGTGGTGCCCTCTTTGCTTAATTGATCATGAACTGCGCTTGCAGAAAGTAATTCAGCAAAGCCGTTATCTGTCAACTCTTCTTTCATTGGAAGTACTATTTCAGCAGGGTACATAATTTATTGTTTTAGAAGTGCAAAGTTAACAAATAGAGGTTACCATTCCTCGTGTCTGCGAGAGGTTATTCTTGACTAGTCAACAGTTTTTTTCTTAATATCCTAAAATCTTCAACATGCTTTGCGCCGTCTGTTGCTTTGCATACACCCAATCAGTGAGCTTACCATTTTTATCATGACCTATAATTACGTGTTTTGGAGAGGGTATCAAACAATGTTTAATGCCTCCATATCCGCTGATTTGATCCTGATAAGCCCCGGTATGAAAAAAGCCCACATAGAGTGGTTCATTGGTCCCATTTGTTTTTGGAAGGAAAACCTCGTTTATATGTTCCTCGGAGTCATAGTAGTCGTGGCTGTCGCATGTTATGCCCCCCAACACCACTCGTTGGTAGTCTTGATCCCATTTGTTTACGGGTAACATCAGGAATTTTTCGCCAATACCCCAAGTATCCGGAAGCGTAGTAATAAATGAAGAGTCAATCATGTACCAAGTTTCACGATCGTTTTGCACTTTCTCAGCAGTTACACTAAAAATATGCGCCATGCTCTCTCCAACGGTAAAGCTTCCAAATTCAGTAAAAATGTTAGGCATGGGGACTTTAGCTTTCTTACAAGCCACCTTGATGTTTCGTACAATTTCATTGATCATGAATTGATAATCGTACTCAAACCCCAGGGAATGTTTGATGGGAAATCCTCCGCCAATATTGATAGAATCTAGCTCAGGACAGATCTTCTTGAGTTGACAATAGAGGTTAACTACTTTATTCAATTCGCTCCAATAGTAGATATCATCTTTGATGCCCTTGTTTAAGAAAATATGCAGCATCTTCAATTGAAATTTACTTTCATACCCTTCTATACGATCCACATAAAACTCTAATACATCTTTAGCGCGTATGCCTAACCGAGAGGTATAAAAAGGAAAATTAGGCTCCTCTTCAGCAGCAATTCTAATCCCTAACTTGAAAGGAACTTTTACTGAGTGTGCATAATCTTTTAATTCCTCTTTATTATCCAAGATCGGAATCACATTGGTAAATCCATTGTTCAGAAGCTGTGCAATTCTTCTGGTATACCCTTTTTGCTTAAATCCATTACAAATAATAAAAGTCTCCTTATTGATTTTTTTCTTTGCGTAAAGCTTCTTAATAATCTCAATATCATAGGCATAAGAAGTTTCCAAGTGTATTTCATGCTTTAGTGCTTCCTCCACCACAAAACTGAAATGAGAACTTTTAGTACAATAACAATAGTGATATTTCCCCTCGTATTTATGTTTTTTGAAAGCGGCCGCAAACAGGGCTTTAGCTTTTCGAATCTGAGAGCCAATTTTCGGCAGATACGTCAACTTGAGCGGTGTTCCGTGTTTTGCAATAATGGCGCGCAGATCTAATCCATTGAAGCGCAGATCGCCATCTTCAACCTCAATTCCTTCCTGTGGAAAATTAAAAGTTTGTTTTACAAGATCTAAATAAGAGTTGGTCATTGTTTTGCCTGATTGAGGGTTATAAAGGAAACGGCACAAAACTATTCTTTTTAGAAGTATAGGAGCCAAATAGCTAAAAAAAAGGCCCGTCCATATGGACAGGCCTTTCACTGCAGACTGATAAAATTATTTCACTTCCTCAAAAGGAACATCAGTTACATCCTCTGTTGGCTGAGCACTGGCGTCGGGCTTTGGGCCTGATTGAGGATTTCCTTGCGTAGCTTTATATAAATCCTCGCTGGCAGCTGTCCAAGCAGTGTTGAGTGCTGCAAAATGAGCATCAACACCGGCCAGGTCCTGCGCCTTATGTGCTTCTTTTAATTTTTCAGCCGCCTGCTCAATGACTGATTTTTTATCTGCTGGGATTTTGTCTCCATATTCTTTTAACTGTTTTTCAGTTTGAAAGATTAAAGAGTCCGCTTGGTTAAGCTTATCCACTTTTTCACGCTCCGCTTTGTCCGTAGCCTCATTAGCTTTAGCCTCATTCTTCATTCGCTCCACTTCCTCTTTGCTCAGACCAGATCCAGCTTCAATATGAATCTTTTGTTCTTTTCCAGTTCCTTTGTCTTTAGCTGTTACGTGTAAAATTCCGTTTGCATCAATATCAAAAATTACTTCAATCTGAGGTACACCACGTGGTGCTGGCGGGATTCCTTCCAGGTTAAATACTCCCAGACTCTTGTTGTCCTTAGCCATACTGCGTTCTCCTTGCAGTACATGGATTTGAACACCAGGTTGGTTATCACTAGCCGTAGAAAAAACTTCAGATTTTTTTGTTGGGATTGTAGTATTGGCCGGAATCAACGTTGTCATTACCGCGCCCATAGTTTCGATACCTAAAGAAAGTGGTGTAACATCCAACAACAACACATCTTTTACTTCTCCGGTAAGCACCGCTCCCTGTATAGCAGCCCCAACCGCAACCACCTCATCTGGATTTACGCCCCGATTAGGTTTTTTTCCAAAGAATTTCTCAACAATTTCCTGGACTTTGGGTATACGAGTTGATCCTCCCACCAGAATTATTTCATCAATTTGAGAAGTAGAAAGTCCCGCATCTTTTAATGCAGCTTCACATGGTTTTAGGCATCGTGCAAAAAGCGTGTCTGCTAATTGTTCAAAACGTGCACGGCTTAACTTTTTAACTAAGTGCTTGGGAACACCATCCACAGCCGTGATATACGGTAGATTTATTTCGGTTTCTGCGGAAGAACTTAACTCAACCTTTGCTTTTTCGGCGGCTTCCTTCAATCGCTGCAATGCCATAGGGTCTTTACGCAGATCAATGGATTCTTCCGTTTTGAATTCATTCGCTAACCAATCCATGATAACTTTATCGAAGTCATCTCCACCTAAGTGAGTATCTCCATTAGTTGATTTTACTTCAAAAACGCCATCTCCAAGTTCAAGTACAGAAATATCAAAGGTTCCACCTCCTAAGTCAAACACCGCAATTCGCTTATCTGATTGTGCCTTATCTAATCCGTATGCCAGTGCAGCTGCAGTAGGCTCGTTAACAATTCTACGAACATTCAACCCGGCGATCTCACCAGCTTCCTTGGTAGCCTGACGTTGTGCGTCATTAAAATAAGCCGGAACAGTAATTACAGCTTCAGTGACCTCATGGCCCAAGTAATCTTCAGCTGTTTTTTTCATTTTTTGAAGAACCATGGCGCTTATCTCCTGTGGAGTGTATAAGCGACCGTCAATATCAATACGAACTGTATTATTATCCCCTTTAGTTACTTTATAACTCCAATGGGTGATTTCTTCGCCTACTTCATCAAAACGACGTCCCATGAATCGCTTCACGGACGCAATGGTCTTTTGAGGGTTGGTAATAGCCTGGCGTTTTGCAGGGTCACCTACTTTTCGTTCTCCATTTTTTAAAAAGGCAACAATTGAAGGGGTGGTTCTGCGCCCTTCGTCATTTGCAATAACAACCGGCTCGTTACCCTCCATTACAGAAACGCAACTGTTGGTAGTGCCTAGATCTATTCCAATTATTTTTCCCATAATTCAATTTTTAATACTAGATACTAAGCAAGTCCTATGCCGATTCAAAACGAGGTGTTATTTTGTCAGTTTTGCTCAGAAAAAGGTAATTTTGACGCAATTAATAGGTGAAAATCAACAATTTGTCTGATTTTCGCTGACTTTAAATGAGAAATTTCGCTGGGCTACATAGCTAAAAGCAATCACAAGAATAACAGTGGTGAACTGTGCAAGAAGCGCATGCCAATACAATATTTCCACTAGTATTTTAAGTAAGAGGTAGTTCAAAAAGAGATTGAACAAACAAATCATCAGATACCTAAACAATTGGATCCTGGCTTTTAAGTTAGAATTGTCAAAAACCACATATCGGGCAAAAAAGAAACCAATCGGAAAAGTAAATAAAAAGGAAACAAGCAAGCTGGCACTATGTGCCTTGAAAGCATAAAACCAAAGGTCAATTATGGTCTCCTTAAAAAGATATTGATAACAAAGAAAATAAACCAACAATCCTAAAAATGTATTGGCTCCGCCTGCTACTAAATACCTAAATGTTTGCAATGGTAATAGTCGTTGAAATAAAGGATGAAATAAATCAACAATCCGACAGATACCAATGGCAATTTTTTCTAACAAACGGTTCATAGTGCGCAAAATAATCGAAACCTATAAAAAAGACAAATGGGACCTTTACCTTTGCAAAGATTTAGAATATGCTATTACAACAAAAAATAAAAAAGATCCTTGTACCCATTGTTCAGGATTCTCTTGGGATTTCTATTTCGGAGGACGAACTGGTAATTCAACGCACAAAGGAGGAATTTGAAGGCGATTATACACTAGTGCTATTTGGCCTGATCAAAAAGCACCAATTTAATCCAGCGTTAGTGGGTACAACAATTGGCACTGCCGCCTGTGAGCAACAGGCTGATCTTTTTAAATCCTATAATTTACTCAAAGGTTTTTTGAACTTTTCTTTACAAGATAATTGCTTGCTTGACTTCCTTTCTGCTTCTTATGCTAATCCCGATTTTGGAAAGGCAATAGGAAACTCCAGTCGAGTAATGGTGGAATATTCTTCCCCCAACACCAACAAACCATTGCATTTGGGTCATTTGCGCAACATCTTTCTAGGATGGAGCATTGCTGAGTTGTTGAAAGAAAGAGGTTATTCTGTAACAAAAAGTTGTGTGGTAAACGACCGTGGCATTCATATATGTAAGAGCATGATTGCTTGGCAACTTTTTGCAAACGGTTCCACCCCTGCCTCTGTTGGACAAAAAGGAGATCACTTCGTAGGAGACTACTATGTAAAATTTAACGAGGCCTATAAAGCACAAGTTGAAGAGGGGGTTATCAGCGGATTAACCAAAGAACAGGCCGAAAAAGAAGCGCCGATCATGAAGGCTACCCAACAATTATTGCAAGACTGGGAAGCCGGAAATCAAGAGGTGTTAGCCCTATGGAATCGTATGAACCAATGGGTTTATGAAGGATTCGATGAAACCTATCTAAAAGTAGGCGCTGATTTTGATAAGACTTATTATGAGAGCAAAACTTATCTACTGGGGAAGAAATTTGTAGAACAAGGATTGGCTGATGGAATATTTTTCAAAAAAGAAGATGGTAGCATTTGGATAGATCTGACACCAGAAGGCCTTGACGAGAAGCTAGTGCTTCGTAAGGATGGCACTTCAGTTTACATAACCCAGGACCTGGGATTAGCCGAGCAAAAATTTCAAGAGTACCAATATGAACAAAGTATTTATGTGATAGCAGATGAGCAAAACTATCACATGAAAGTACTCCAACTCATTTTGCAAAAACTTAGCAAACCCTATGCTAATGGCATATATCATTTAAGTTACGGAATGGTTGAATTACCTAGCGGAAGAATGAAAAGTCGAGAAGGTACCGTAGTGGATGCGGATGACCTAATAGCTGAAATGATTGATGTTGCGCGCTCTAAAACAGAGGAATTAGGAAAAGTGAAAGACTTTAGTTCGGAGGAGCTGCATAAACTCTATCACACTTTAGCCTTAGGGGCACTTAAGTTTTACTTACTTCGGGTGGACCCAAAGAAAAAAATGATTTTTAATCCACAAGAATCAATCGATTTCCAAGGCTTTACAGGACCATTTGTTCAATATACTTATGCGCGAATTCAATCCATTCTAAGAAAAGAAAGCCTTGCAGCAACTCATTCCATTGAAAACAAACTAGAGAAAGAAGAAAAAGAACTATTGCTTTCCCTGGAACAATTTCCAGCCGTTCTTGACCAAGCGGTTATCGAACACAACCCTTCTGTTGTTGCATTATATGTTTTTACCGTGGCTAAGCTCTTTAACTCGTTCTACACACAACATTCTATTATTAATGCCCCCACCGCAGCAACCAGACAACTTCGCTTAAGACTTGCCTCCCTTACTGCAAACGTAATTCACCGGTCCATGTCACTGCTTGGCATAGAAGTGCCCAATAGAATGTAAGATTTATGCAAGTACTAGCCCAGCTAAAGGTGGCAAGGTGATTGTTATTGCTACTTTCTTTTGTTCTCGATCCACACTGATAACTAAAATATCCACCTGTGGCATCAAGCCACTACCACCCCACTCCGCTTGATCGCTGTTAAAAACCAACTTCCATTTTAACTTACCTTTCTTATCAATACTTTGGGTAAGGCACCTATAACATCTCCCAAGCCTCCTGCCTTAGCCACCGGAAAACACTCTGCTGCAACATGTAATATCTCCATAAAGTCATCACTCGTTACTGTGTAATTTAGGCCAAATAAATGAGGCTTCATTCTAAAAAATACCTATTTTCATTCCTACCAAAAAACCAACTCATGAGCCAACAAACTAAATGGTCACAATTCGGTGTGCTAATTAGCGTATTCTTTTTCTGGGGCTTTGTTGCCGCCTCCAATGACATTTTAATCCCTGTCTTCAAGGAGAAGTTAAACCTGGAGCAATGGCAATCTCAGATGGTCTCATTTGCATTTTATGTTGCCTACACTGTAGGATCCTTGATCTACTTTATGGTTTCTAAACTTATAGGAGGGGATCTGCTCAATAAAATTGGGTATAAAAATGGAATCTCACTTGGGCTTATTATCTCTGCATTGGGTTCTTTGTTATTTTACCCAGCAGCACAACAAGCATCTTTTAACTTGATGATCACAGGACTTTTTATAGTAGGTCTTGGCTTTTCATTGCAACAAACTGCTGCTAACCCACTTGCCATTGTAATGGGAGATCCTCAACGGGCAAGCCAACGATTAAGCATGGCTGGCGGGATTAACAATTTGGGAACTACCATTGGACCCGTGTTGGTCAGTTTAGCCATCTTTGGTTCAGTTGTAGCCAGTACAGGTGTTGCTAGTATTGAAAGCGTAAAAACTCCTTATTTGATATTAGGGGCTGCCTTTTTGCTTACAGCAATTGTTTTTAAGTTTTCATCAGTGCCCAATCACGTGGAGCCCACTTCTTTAAATAGTGGAGATGCTATGCAAAGCAAGGATCGAGTTAGCGTTTGGAAATATCCTCAATTAATTATGGGAATGGTTGCCATTTTTCTATATGTGGGCGTAGAAGTAGCAACGGCTTCTAACCTTCCGGAATTTATGCGGTTACATACGCAAATAGAAACAAGGGATATTGCTCCTTACATTTCACTCTATTGGGCAAGTTTGATGATTGGAAGGTGGACAGGCTCTGTGGGTGCTCTGGATGTTAGCCAAGGATTAAGACAAATCTTGCGCTTCTTTATGCCGTACATTGCTTTTGCCGTATTTCTCTTAATCAATAGCATTGCAGAACACGATATAACTCCTTTCTATATCTATGGCTTTGTGATCGTGGCAATAATTATTGGTGATATGCTTAGCAAAGGAAACCCTGCTCGACAACTACTGATATTTTCAACTATGGGTGGCCTTGCTCTTTTAATCGGAATGCTGTCAAATGGCATGCTTAGTGTTTATGCGTTTATCAGTGTGGGACTTTTTTGCTCTACTCTGTGGCCTTGCATCTTTACACTTGCAATTGCTGGCTTGGGTAAACATACAAATGAAGGATCTGGATTATTAATTATGATGATCATGGGTGGAGGATTTATAAGTCTTTTACAGGGATTTTTAGCAGATGACGCCTATTTGGGAATACAATGGTCCTACCTGGTTGGGGTATTTTGCTTTGCTTACCTTGCCTATTATGCCATAAGTGTGGCTGGGTTTCTCAAAGAACAAGGAATTGATTACGATGAAAAAAAATCCACCCCAGGCGGACATTAAAAGCAAGTAAAAAGCAAAGATTAGCCATGTATGCAATAGGAGTTGATATTGGCGGCACCAATACCAAATTTGGTATAGTTGATCGTGAAGGTAAAATTCTTGAGCAAGGAAGAATGCTGACTAGTGCGCAAGACACTGTCCAAGGATTTATCAATGAGCTTTATGATCACCTGTCTCCTTTGATTAAAAAAATTGGAGGGACCGATCAGTTTATAGGTATTGGAGTTGGTGCACCAAATGGAAATTATTACACAGGAAATATCGAGCACGCAGCCAACTTAAAATGGAAGGGAATTGTTCCATTAGCAGCAATGCTTCAGGAAAGATTCTCTATGCGCGTCAAGCTAACAAATGATGCTAATGCCGCAGCGGCTGGTGAGCAGCAATATGGATGCGCAAAGGGTATGAAGGATTTTATTACCATCACATTGGGAACTGGAGTAGGCAGTGGCATTTTTATCAATGGAAAAATAGTTTTGGGGCATGATGGCTTTGCGGGAGAGCTTGGACATACTATTATTAGGCCTGCAGGAAGGCTTCACAAAGGAACTGGAATTAGAGGTTCTCTGGAAGCTTACGCTTCTGCAACAGGTGTTCGTGAAACTGCATTGGAAATGTTGAAAGAAAATCCATCTGTTCCCAGTTTGCTTCGTCAAATCAGCCCCGATCAAGTCACTAGTGAAAAAGTTTACGAATGTGCAATCAAGGGCGATAAAATAGCATTAGAAATTTTTCACTTTACTGGACAGATATTGGGAGAGGCGCTTGCTAATTTTGTAATGTTTTCCTCCCCAGAAGCCATAGTATTGTTTGGCGGGCTTACTAAAGCTGGAGATTTGATTCTCAATCCAACAAGAGAAGCCATGGAAGCTAATCTTGTTCAGGCCTTTAAAAATAAAGTTAAGCTTGTGTTTAGTAATCTAAAGGAAGCCGATGCAGCCATATTAGGTGCCAGTGCACTTGTTTGGGAGGAGGACTAATTTCTTTTTATTATAAATACACCAGGAACTGCTCTTTCACCCGATTTATCCGATGGTGTTATAGTTGGTTTACCATTAATAAGTAAAGTACTGCTTCCTCCCCCATCTAGGTTGAGTCCTTCCTCACAATTCCAGTCTATTAACAACTGAGCAGTTTGTTTTAATGTAATCCCCTCCGCTATTCCTGGGTGTCTACCCTCGGCAACTAAAATCAATAACCAACCCTCTTTTGTATATCCCATTGCAGTGCGAGGATGACGATCTTCTAGGGCAGGTCCGGCAAATTTCATTTCCTCTTCGTTAGTGATAGCCACTAAACCATGTTGAACTAACACAGGTCCACCGCCTACAGCTGTATTCATCCTCCAAGGGCTAGGCTTATTAAACGGTTGTAACATCTTTTTAAATGTCTTTCTTGAAAAATGTGAATGACTGTCCTTAAGTGGCATTACAGGCATTTGTACAGCTAAAGGAATACTTAACGATGAATCTGTAAAAGTCCATGCCACATCTGCCCTGCGTTTTTTTGTAATTCCAATAGCACTTCCTAATGGGTGTTTCCAACTTAACGAGTCTTTGCCCTTACCAGAGATCGCATGAACATTTAAGGCCCACAGTACTCCATTTTGAATAAGTAGGTTGAAATTTTGATGAGATGTAAATGAAAAGAAGCTAGCATTTACAACAAGCAATGGAGCTTGATTTTTTTCAAAAAACTGGCGAGGAGTTAATCGTCTTCTATAACTAGTATCCGCTTTGAATTGCAATTCAGGCGAAGCTAATTTAGCACGAACCAAATACACAATGGAAGGCTTACCTTCTACCGGCGAGGAAGTCCTCCATACTTCAATAGAAGTGGGAAGAGGCTCAAACAAGCTATCTACTCGAGTCCAATTTTGCTGAGCGGGGGAAGATATTGTGCAAATGAGCAGGCTTATAGCAATCAAATATTTCAACATAAAACTATGTTGACAATGAACTTTCCCATTGCATTCTGCCAATCCCTGGTGTTACATGTTTTTCACTATGATAGGAAGAGCGAACCAATGGGCCACTTTCAACATAGTCCAACCCAAGTCGGTATCCAATTTCTCTATATGAAGCAAATTCGTCCGGGTGAACAAAGCGTTCTACTGGTAAATGTTTCTTAGTAGGCTGTAAATATTGACCTATGGTTACTACATCACAACCATTATCTCTTAAATCTTGTAAGGTTTGTTCCACCTCTTCACTAGTTTCACCCAGGCCTAACATGATCCCACTTTTTGTACGCATTCCCCCTTCTTTTAAGGTTCTTATTACCTCCATACTACGCCAATACTTCGCTTGAACTCTAACTTGACGTGTTAAGCGTTCCACTGTTTCAATGTTATGACTAACCACATCAGGGGCTGCTTCGATTATTCTGCCAATATCAATTTTCTTGCCTTTGAAATCCGGGATAAGCGTTTCTAAAGTAGTAGTTGGGGATAGCGCTTTTACCGCTTTAATCGTATTGTGCCAGATGATAGAACCTCCATCCGGAAGTTCATCACGATCTACAGAAGTTAATACGGCATGCTTAACCTTCATCAACAAAATAGCTTCTGCTACCCGTTGGGGTTCATCCCAGTCAACTGCATCCGGACGACCCGTAGCCACCGAGCAAAACCCGCAACTCCGTGTGCAGACATTGCCCAATATCATGAAGGTAGCTGTTCCCTCCCCCCAACACTCACCCATGTTGGGGCAATTACCACTTTCACAAATAGTATGCAGTTTGTTTTGATCAACCAATTGCCTTACCTGCTTGTAATTTTCCCCAATAGGAAGCTTTACGCGAAGCCAATCTGGCTTTTTACGTTTGGGGGGGGTAACCGAGATTATTTCAGGAGGAATAGACATTGTGCAAAGTTAATGCTTCGCTACTTTCTTCTTCCAAAGAGAATGGCAATGTATGCTTGAAAAAATAATGATTTTTCTGGTTGCAATGCCATGATTGGGTTATTGCCTGGGTAATACTCAACACTGCAGCCAATTTCTAATGCACTTACAACTTCATTGAACCTTCCGTAATCATATCGAAGAGAAGTTTTAGTAAAAAACCCAGGCTTAACTTTTAATTCGTTCCATCCACGCCAAAAACCACCAGCACCCAAAATGGCAGGTCCCAAAAAAAGAGCGGAATCTTTTGATGTGTATTTAATGTGTCGAACACCTGTTCCTGTCGAATCCTCTACCTGCACATAATAAGGCTTAAGAAAACCAGCGGAAAGTCCTCCTAAATAATTCCAGGAAACGGAAACTCCGTTCTTGTTTCCTTTTTGACCCAGTAATCGCTGTTGACCAACTCCTAATGAAAGCTGGTAAAAGTTGTTCACTTTGCCGTAGATATAGGGATTGCTAATGAATAAAAAAGGATTAGATAAGTTTTGAAATTTATTTTCCTTGGGGTGTTTTATTTCTGTTAATTCAACCCGATAAATATTGGATTTGAGTGGGGTTTTCATTTTTCCTAGCTCATAAAGGAATCCATATCCATTTGAACGTGCTTGAAAACCAAAAACACTTTGCTTAGTATACACCAGTGTTCCTTCCTCAGCCTGACGGATCAATGCATTTATTTTTTTTCGTTTTTGAGCTTTCCGATCTTCTCGATCACTGGTACGACCCAGCGTAAATTGGGCTTGTGCATGCCCCAGAACAAATGAGAATATTAAAAAAAGAAATACCTTTTTCACCATCGCATTTTAAATACTAAACGTAAATTTATGAAAATTATTGAGAATGACTTCTGTTGTAGAATACCAAGGTGAGTTGAGAACACAGGCTATACATTTACAAAGCCAATCATTGCTTATCACGGACGCCCCCACTGATAATCACGGAAAAGGCGAAAAGTTTTCCCCTACAGATTTGTTGGCCACCAGCCTGGCTTCCTGCATGCTAACCGTGATGGGTATAAAGGCTCAACAAATGAATATTGAGCTAAAAGGATTAAAGCT
>VGGU01000016.1 GCA_016868475.1 Bacteroidota bacterium | reverse complement strand
TTGGCTATGACCGCTTTTGCACATTTTGCCTGTTGTAGCCCTGCAATTGTACATTACGATTTTGATACTGCCCTGATGTTTCGAGAGGATCCGGTTGAAGGAGGAATACAGTATGCTGCAAATGGACAGATCCAGGTTCCTACTACACCGGGACTAGGGGCACAAATTCAAGAAAGTTGGCTTGCACAAATGGAGCAAATCCATTTTTCATAACAAGCACTAATTAGATGTAAATTTATTGACAGAACCTACTTACAATGGCGTTTAAGCTCAAAACTTTTATTCAAAAAATCATCTACCAATTTCGACTTGATCTTTTTGCTGAACAAATCAGTCAATCTCGATACACAAAAGCAAAACTTTATCGAATTCAAAAAATTATTTTAAAAAATTTTTTCAAAGATTTTTTATTAATTACGGCAGGAATATTTGCAGCGGGATTTGGTTTAAAAGGTTTTTTACTGGCTAATCAATTTATTGATGGAGGTGCAACCGGGATTTCGCTTCTTATCACTTCACTAAGCGGGGTGCCCCTATGGCAAATTATTTTACTAGTTAATATTCCATTCGTTTTTTTAGGCTACCAAATCATGGGGCTACCCTTTGCTGCAAAAACCACTATGGCAATAACAGGATTGTCCTTGTGCCTTGCTCTTGTCAATTTCCCAATGGTAACCAATGAGAAAGTGCTGATTGCTGTTTTTGGAGGCATGTTTCTGGGTGCGGGAATTGGGCTAGCCATACGTGGAGGATCTGTGATTGACGGAACAGAGGTATTAGCCATTTACTTAAGTCGCAAGGCAAGTATTACCATCGGAGACATTGTACTAGCTATCAATTGCATTATTTTTTCGCTGGCGGCCTATTTGTTGAGCGTAGAAACAGCACTGTACTCAATAATCACTTACATGGTAGCCTCCCGAATGTTGGATTTTGTAGTAGAGGGAATCGAGGAATACATTGGGGTAACCATTATTACTTCACATAGGCAAGAGATGCTAGATATGATAACTCGTACAATGGGCAGAGGCGTAACTGTTTATGAAGGTAAGAGCGGATATGGGAAAAGAGGTGGAACTCGCGAAGTTGAAATAATTTACACCGTAATTACCAGACTTGAAATTGGAAAACTCAAAACTGAAATTGAAAAAATTGCTCCCGATGCCTTTGTAGTGATGAACCCGGTTAAAGAAATCAAAGGAGGATTGATTAAAAAAAGACCCTTTACATTATAAGAGTCTATTCATGCGTCCAACTCATTCCACCCCCTTTCTCATCTTTGAGTTGAATGCCTAAAACAGCAAGCCTATCGCGGATCTTATCAGCAGTCATGAAATCACGTCTGCCCTTTGCTTCTTTTCTAATATCGATCAATAGCTCCATAACACCCTGCAGTTTTTCCTGATCAGCAGCTTGTACCGATTTTAGCCCTAAAATAGTTTCCAGCCATAAGCGCAGGGTGGCTTGCGTTTGCAAAATGGTAGAAGCAGATAAAGCACCGGCCGGAGTAATTCCATCTTTGATGGAATTCAGCACGGGAACCAGTTCAAAGATCGTGGCCAGTACACGCGCTGTACTGAAATCGTCATTCATTAAAATTGGTAATTGCGCTAACCACTCATTGACTTTTGCTTCCAAATTTGGATCGGCACCTATTTCATTTGCACCAACCAGTATGGGATCTATTTTATAAAAACTTTCCACGGCATCCATCAATCGCTTCAATCCTTTTTCCGCAGCCAATAATGCTTCGTTACTAAAGTCAAGGGTGCTGCTATAATGCGTTTGTAAAATAAAGAAGCGAATGGTCATCGGATGAAAGGCCTTTGTTAACAAAGAATGCTGCCCACTAAAGAGTTCTGTTAACTTAATTACATTATTATAACTCTTCCCCATCTTTCTACCGTTGATGGTGATCATATTATTGTGCATCCAATAACAAACCGGAGCCTGATGGTTGCAAATAGTGCTTTGTGCAATTTCACTTTCATGGTGCGGAAACAATAAGTCCATACCTCCTCCATGAATATCAAATTGCCCTCCCAAGTATTTTGTAGCCATGGCCGAGCATTCAATATGCCAACCTGGATACCCTACTCCCCAAGGACTTTTCCAACGCATAATATGTTCGGGAGCCGCCGCTTTCCATAAAGCAAAATCAGCACGATCTCTTTTTTCTTCCTGCCCTTCCAATTCGCGAGTTGTAGTGAGTAGTTCATCAATAACTCGTCCACTTAGCTTACCATACTCATAATTGGAAGCATATTTTTTTACATCAAAGTAAACAGAGCCATTGACCTCATACGCATAACCTGCTTTTATGATTTCTTCAATCATGGTAATCTGCTCAATGATATGCCCTGTGGCGGTTGGCTCAATGGAGGGAGGCAGCGTATTAAACTGCTCCATAGCCCAATGGAAAAGATGGGTATACTTCTGAACCAACTCCATGGGCTCCAGTCTTTCCAACTGTGCTTTCTCGGTAATTTTATCAGTGGCGTTTCTTCCCTCTTCTTCAAAGTGTCCGGCGTCTGTAATGTTCCGAACGTAACGTACTTTATATCCCAGGTGCTGTAAATACCGGTAAACTACATCAAATGTTATATAAGGTCTTGCATGTCCTAAATGACTCTCCCCGCTCACCGTAGGTCCACAAACGTACATGCCCACATGTCCTGGCACCAGTGGAACAAACTTTTCTTTTTGTCGAGTCAGCGAATTATAAATATGGAGGGACTGCATGCTGCAAAGATGAACAAAATATCATTACGGATAGTTCAGTTGCAAATCGGCAACCAACATGTAATGATCTGAATAATTTTTCTTTTCACGTTTATATTGCGTCACTGCCAAACTTGGATCCGTGAAAATATAATCAATTCGAAGCGTGGGTGATAATCCAAGAAAAGTGCTGCCAAGACCATAGCCTTTTTCTAAGAAAGCATCGCGCATATCCCCCCTCACCTTAAAATAAGTATAAGAATTGGGCACATCGTTGAGGTCTCCTGTAAAAAGAACCGGATAGGGCGAGTTATTTCGCACTTCATCAATGATGTCTGCCTGTAGGCTACGAATAACTATGGCTCTTTTGAGTTTGGCCAGAATGGGAATAGAATGATAAACCAAACTATCCTCCCGACTTTTAATTTTTTGCATTCGGGTATAATCTGCTTTATCAAATCGTTGAGACTGTAAGTGCGTGGTAAATACACGAATAGTGTCCTTGTTGATCTGTATATCTGCTTGCACTAATGCTTCGGGCTGGGAAGGTCTGGGAAATCGTAATAATGCGCTATCCACTATTGGGAAACGGGAGAAAATAACAGAACTATAGTAGTTCCTGTCTCCATCCTTATCATAGGGGAAATAATGGTAGGCGAACCCTAATTTCTCTCGTATAGTACTAATATTATTATAGAACCCAGGATTTTCGGAAGTATGAAATTCTTGTAAACAAAGGATATCGGCCTCTTGCGCTTTTAGCAAAGCCAACATTTTTTTACGTGTGTGACTACCGTCATTGTTGTTACGAGCTAGTTCAATGAAGCGTGCCACGTTCCAACTAACCACCCGAATGGTGCCGGATTGCTTTTCTATGGTAAAAGCAGCCGGAGCATTAAACCCTATAAAAACAGCAATGCTTTTATATCCCATTAGCAAGGCCAGTAATGAAATATATATGAGTTTGAACTTTAACAGCAACAACCAGCCAAAGAAAAAGCCTATCACTAGCAGTAATAAAATAGGAAAACTAAGTCCCAGCATCGATACCCACCACCATTGTTGTGGGTGTAAAAGAGGGATCATGCAGGACAGTAGGAATAGTAAAACCACCAGCCAGTTGAGATAGATGAAGAAACGCTTGGTAAAAAGTCTAAGCCGGCTTGCCATTACTGCAATATAAGAAAAGGAATTTCTTTACTTTTTAATGAGGCTGTCTGCCATGGACAAACTACTCAAGATGGCCTTTTTAACATTGGACACTTTATCCAGTTCAGCCTTGAGATAAGCCACGCGTAACTCCTGATTGTCCTTGGCAGAGTCCATATTAAATTCAACCATCCATTTATCCATTGCAAAATCAGCGTAATCAAGACTATTGATCAGTGATTCTACATCCTGTTTATATGTAGCCAATTCTTTGGCTTGCCGCACAGACAGCTTGCTGAGCGAATCTAGCATTTGTTGGGCGCGATTTTTTGCCCCGCGAATCTTACCTAATTTGGGCATTACCTGGTCATGAATATCCATGACTTGCTTATATAAGCTATCCGCTGGTGTTTTAGGTGTGTTCATTTTGCTATGATCACCATGCCCCTCATGCTGATGTTCAGCCGTAGACTGGCACCCTAATAAAACAACTGACATGGTCAATAATACAAGTAAAGTTGATCTCATAGATTAATATTGTAAAAGCAAAGGTACGCGTGATTTCAAGATTAGAAACGGTAACTTCGTTAAGCAAGCTTTCCCTATGAAATTACTTGAACATTATGTCCGGGGCCAATGGGTTAGTGGTACTGAAACCGGACAAATATTGACCGATGCAGTAACTGGCCATCCAATTGCCTCTACCAGTACAAAAGGCATTGATTTTAAATCAATGATTGAATACGCCCGTAATACGGGTAACCCGGCCCTGCGTTCTCTCACTTTTCATGAACGGGGTCTGCGTCTGAAGGCCTTGGCTCTTCATTTGCAAAAACATTTGCCTGCTTTTTATTCCCTGAGCTACAAAACCGGCGCAACCAAGGCAGATAGTTGGGTAGACATTGAGGGAGGAATTGGAAATTTATTTGCAAATGCCTCATTACGCAAGCGTTTTCCCAATGAAACCTTTTGTATTGACGGGGAATCACACAACCTTGGTAAACAGCACACATTTATGGGAACACACTTACTTGTTCCCAAAGAAGGAGTGGCTATTCATATCAATGCATTCAACTTTCCTGTTTGGGGAATGCTTGAAAAAATTGCTGTTAATTTATTAGCGGGAGTACCCGCCATTGTAAAACCTGCTACTGTAACCTCTTATTTAACAGAAGCGGTATTCAAAGAAATTATAGCAAGTAATCTTTTTCCTGCCGGCTCTCTGCAGTTAATTTGTGGTAGTGCGGGCAACTTGCTGGATTGGACAGACAGCCAGGATATAGTAACCTTTACAGGAAGCGCGCATACAGGAGCGTTACTCAAGAAAACACCTGCAATCCTAGCCAATAACGTACCCTTCACCATGGAAGCAGACAGTCTAAACTGTATTGTTTTAGGCGAATCTGTTCAACCCGATGATCCGGAATGGGATTTATTTGTAAAGGAAGTGCGCAAAGAAATGACTCTCAAAGCAGGTCAGCGATGTACAGGAGTACGAAGAATTTTTGTACCCGAGCGTCATCTTGAAGCCATGGCTACATCGTTACAAAAAGCACTGTCACAAACCGTAATTGGTTCTCCACTTCATGAAAAAGTACGAATGGGAAGCTTGGCAGGACAAACGCAACGTAAAGAAGTGTTAGAACAAGTAACTAAGCTCTTAGCCAGTTCGCAATTGATCTACGGAACTTTGGAAAGCATAGACTTGGTCGATGCAGATTGGGAAAAGGGCGCCTTTATTTCCCCGCTACTTTTATTGAACACAAAACCTTTTTCACAAACAGCCTCCCACGAAATTGAAGCCTTTGGACCCATAAGCACATTGATGCCCTACAAGGGAATTGAAGAAGCTATTTCGCTAAGTAAAATGGGAAAGGGAAGTCTGGTAACCACCATTGTAACCAATCAGGAATCCGAGGCAAAAAAGTATGTGTTAGGAGCAGCTTCTCATCATGGACGTATACTTATTTTAAATAGGGATTGTGCAAAGGAAAGTACGGGGCATGGTTCTCCTCTTCCCTTATTAGTGCACGGAGGACCAGGAAGAGCAGGAGGAGGAGAAGAAATGGGAGGAATCAGAGGAGTAAAACATTATTTGCAACGTACTGCCATTCAGGGATCACCAACAATGATTACCGCAATCACCAATGTTTATCAGCCACACGCGCAAGGAAAAGATCCGGGCAAACATCCCTTTAAAAAATATTTTGAAGAATTACAGATCGGTGATCAGTTTCTTACTGCACCCAGAACCATCACCACAACAGACATTGACCAATTTGCAGATTTAAGTGGTGATCACTTCTATGCGCATTTGCGCGAAACCGATTTTTCCGGAACCATGTTTGAAAATCAAGTAGCACATGGTTATCTGATCATGAGTTTAGCTGCCGGATTATTTGTAGACAGTTACGAAAAAAATCCTGTGCTGTTAAATTATGGCATAGATGAGCTTCGCTTTACCAAACCCGTTTATCCTGGCAGTGAAATAAAAATTAGATTTACTTGTAAGGAAAAATTAATTCAAGATAAAAGAGTAGTGGAAAATCCGGCCGATGCCAAACGCGGAGATGAAATTGATAAAGGAATCGTAAAATGGTTAGTAGAAATTTTAGATGAAACCAACGAGATCACCGGTATTGCCACCATTCTGACCATGGTTGCTAAAAAAGAACAAACTGTCTAAATAGGTTTTATGGAAAAGGCTTATATAAAATCAAGTGTGCAACACGGACTTTGTAGTATTGAATTTTTTCATCCCCAAAGCAATTCTCTACCTGGTGCCTTATTGCAAGAATTGGCAATGGCCATTCGTGAAGCGGGCACAAACGCAGATTGCAGGCTTATTCTTTTACGTAGTCAGGGACAAAAAGCTTTTTGCGCAGGCGCTTCATTTGATGAATTATCCCAATTGAATACTCAACAAGAAGGGCTGCAGTTTTTCAGTGGATTTGCTGAAGTGATCAATGCTATGCGCACCTGTGGTAAAATTATTGTGGGCCGCATTCAGGGGAAATGTGTGGGAGGTGGTGTAGGTCTTGCTGCAGCAGTGGATTACGCCCTGGCCACAGAAAACGCTGCAGTGAAATTGAGCGAGCTGGCCGTTGGAATTGGCCCCTTTGTGGTAGGACCCGCCGTAGAGCGAAAAATTGGACTTTCTGCATTTTCTCAATTAGCAATAGACGCAACGGGATGGCGTAGTGCCAGCTGGGCCCATGAGAAAGGATTGTTCGCAGAGTTGTACACGGATTCAATTGGGTTGGATGAAGGCATCAATCGATTGGTCACACAGCTGTTAAATAGCAGTGAGGAAGCGCTTGGTGCGCTCAAAACAGTTTTCTGGCAAAACACGGAACATTGGGATCAATTACTAATTGAACGTGCCGCCATCAGCGGAAAATTAATATTAAGTGAGGCAAGTAAAAAAGCCATTGCCTCATTCAAAAAACGGTGAATTAACGCGGATCAAATATTCAGTCCTCCGCAAGCGCTGATGGTTTGTCCTGTTACATAAGAGGAAAGATCACTTGCTAAGAACAGCGTAACATTAGCTATATCCTGTGCAGAGGCAAAGCGTCCCAGCGGAATTCCAGCTTTGTATTTTTCGCCAGCTTCTCCTTCCTTGAGATAGCTGGTCATATCCGTTTCTACAAATCCTGGGGCAATTGCATTACAACGAATGTTTCTGCTGCCTAATTCCTTTGCCACCGATTTGGTAAACCCAATTATACCCGCCTTGCTGGCCGCATAACTACTTTGTCCCGCATTGCCCATTTCACCAATTACCGAACTCATATTAATAATTGACCCCTTGCGTGCTTTCATCATGGGTTTAATGACTTGCTTGGTCATATAAAAAACACTGTTCAAATTAACTTGAATAACCTCATTCCACTGATCAGGCGTAAGACGCATGATTAAATTATCTTTTGAGATCCCGGCATTATTTACACAAATATCAATGGTGCCAAACTCTTGCAATACCTCACTCACCAATTGCTCGCATTGTGCCGCATCGCCCGCGTTACTTTTCCAAGCTTTTGCCTTTACTCCCATTCCTTGTAAGCGATTTGCTAATTGTGTTGCTCTATCAGCACTCCCTTCACTCACATAGGTAAAAGCAATATGCGCGCCCTGTTCTGCAAAAAGTAAAGCAATACCCTCGCCAATACCACGTGCGGCGCCTGTAATGATAGCCACTTTATTTTCGAGTAGTTTCATCTTTTTTATTAATTAGTTGTCACAAAAGTAGGGTTATTCAGTTGCAAGATCTGCTCCAAAACAGTTCTATCATTACTTAAACGGGGAACCTTATGTTGCCCACCTAATTTTCCCTTTTGCTTAAGCCAGGCGGCAAAGGTTCCTCTTGCTACTTGACAAACCACGGGTTCGCGCAACGCAATACTCCGATATCGTTTTGCTTCGTAATCACTATTAAGTTGTTGTAAAGACTGATCCAGAATGCTAGCGAAATTTGCTAATGAGGATGGCGGTTGTTCAAACTCTATCAGCCATTCATGAGCACCGTTTGAGTGTTCTCCAAAATAGATCGGAGCAGCCGTATAATCAACTACAGTTGCCCCCGTTTGAGCACAGGCAGTTGCAATAGCATTATCCGTATTGTCAACAATCACTTCTTCGCCAAAGGCATTAATATAATGTTTTAACCGGCCTACTACATGAATCCGAAAGGGATGCAGTGAAACAAACTCAATGGTGTCTCCTACCAAATAACGCCACAGACCTGAATTAGTGCTAATCACCAATGCATAGCGCTGTCCAATTTCCACGTCTTTTAGGCCAATTGTTTTTGGATTGGAGGATCCGTATTCACTAACGGGCATAAACTCCATAAAAATTCCATGATCTGTAAACAGTAACATTCCATCCTGAGCAGGATCATCTTGCGCAGCAAAAAATCCTTCACTGGCATTGTACATATTCAGGTAAGTCACTTCTTTTCCCAATATGGCAGAAAATTGTTGCTTATAGGGCGTAAATGAAACACCCCCGTGTAGATATAGTTCAAGCGAAGGCCATACTTCTGCAATGCTTGACTTTCCGGTTATCGCAAGAATTTTTCTGAACAATACCAATGTCCAAGTCGGCACACCAGATATGGAAGTAACATTTTCTAAAACTGTTTGCTCAGCCAGTTTTTCAATTTTTGCCTCCCATTCGTCCATTAGCGCCACTTGCAAATCAGGAGTGCGAAACCAATGTCCCCAAAAAGGAGAATTTTGTAACAACACGGCACTTAGATCCCCCACCTGTGCTTCCGGATTAAGTGGATTCAGGGTATGGCTACCTCCAATGATCAAAGCTTTTCCGGTTAACAAGGTAGAATCTGGACGATGACAGTAATAGAGTGTGAGTACATCCTTGGAAGCTTTATAATGCCCTTCCTGTAAAGCCTCTTCACTTACTGGAATAAACTTGCTTCTTTCGCTGGTAGTACCGCTACTTTTTGCAAACCAATTGATAGGCGTGTTCCATAATATATTTTGTTCACCCGCTACAATTCTATCGATATAGGGCTTTAGATCCTCATAGGTATGAATGGGAACAGCTTCTTTGAATGAATGAACATTAAAGAGTGATTCAAAATTATATCTACGACCAAATTCTGTATACTGTGCTGAGCTGACCAGGTCCTGTAAAACTTCTCGTTGTGCATTCAATGGATTATCTCGCCATGCATCTATCCGCCAGGAACGCATCCGGGCCAATGAGGATATGGCGGGAGAAAGAAGATTCATTGATAGGAAAATTAATCAAAATTGATTAGCTATACGCCAATTGCAGAATGGGTCGTAAAGATTCTTTAACCGAAGGAGGAGCAAAGGAATAGTTCAGGGCCTCCAGGTTACAATGTAAAAAATCCAACAAGGTCCATCCAAAAGTTGTTGACAATTGCTGGTACTCTTCACTCAATGTAACAGGAGTAACCGTTCTGGCATCGGTATTTACACTAAGGGATATTCCATTTTTGTACAGCTGATCAATACTATGCGCCGCGTAGCAGGGATAGGTGTTTGTGCGCAGGTTACTGCTGGGGCAAACCTCCAAATGAATACGTTGCAATTTTAATTGGTCTAACAATTGGTGATCTTCAATGGAGCGAACGCCATGTCCTATTCTTGAGGGCTTGAAATGCTTTAGTACTTCCCTTATGCTGGAAGGACCACAAGCTTCACCAGCATGTGCCGTAACCGGAATAGTTTTGGCATGCGCATAATCAAAAGCCTGTTGATGGGTAGAAACAGGATATCCTGCTTCATCCCCGGCAATATCAAATCCAACCACCCAGCCCTGTGCCATAAAGTTTTCTACCAAATGAACGGTTTCCATACTCTGTGTCTCAGAGAAATGCCGAAGTGTGCAAAGTATCAATCGGGGAATAACCCGATATAAAGAGGTTGCCTCGATCAAAGCATCCTGTACTGCCTCTACTACCTGCGTAGGTGTAAGTCCTTGTTGGGTATGTAAAAGTGGAGCAAAGCGAAGTTCGGCGTATATAACACCATCGGAATCTAATTGGCGTAAGACATCTAATGTAACCAAACGAAGCTGTGCAGCCGTTTGCATCAACAGAAACCCGCGAGCAGAACGATTGATATACTCCACTAAATTAATGGCAGGAAGTGGAGCAATAAATTCATTCTCAAACTGCAATCGTGTTACGGTCGGGTCCAATTGTTGCACCACCTCATAGCTCAAGCTACAATCCAGATGCAAATGCAATTCAATTTTGGGAAGTTGACGATAGTCCATTAGCAAAAAAGAAAATCAATTAGTAGTTGAGGAAGACTGAGCCGCTTCTTCGTGCAACCAATCTTTTCTTTTTAATTCAAAGTTGCGTCCGAGGTATAACTTACGCACCTGCTCATCCTCGGCCAATTCTTCGGCAGTACCATGTTTAAAAATACGCCCCTCAATCAACAGATAAGCACGATCACAGATAGACAATGTCTCCGTTACATTATGATCAGTGATCAAGATCCCAATATTCCTGTATTTCAATTTTGCCACAATAGCTTGAATATCTTCTACGGCAATAGGATCAATGCCGGCAAAGGGTTCATCCAATAAGATAAACTTGGGATCCACAGCCAATGCTCTTGCAATTTCTGTACGACGTCTTTCTCCGCCACTCAATACATCGCCATTACTTTTTCTTACGTGCTGAAGCCGAAACTCCTGTAATAAAGATTCAAGTTTTTCTTTTTGTTGAGCTTTATTAAGTGGAGTCATTTCTAATACCGCTGCAATATTATCTTCAACGGTAAGTTTTCTAAATACAGAGGCCTCCTGCGGCAGGTAACCGATACCCATTTGCGCTCTTTTGTACATAGGCAAAGCGGTAATGTCCTGCTCATTGATAAATACTTTACCAGCATCTGGCTTGATTAAGCCTACCACTTGATAAAAGGACGTGGTTTTGCCAGCTCCATTAGGACCCAACAAACCAACAATTTCGCCCTGCCCTACTTCAAAAGAAACCTGATTAACAACTGTTCGGGTACCATATTGTTTCATGAGGTTTTCTGTGCGAATCTTCAACTGCATAGAACAAAAGTATGTAAGTTTGTACATTACGCACCTATGAAAGTCATCGATCACATTAATCAGGCCAAGAATACCCTTATTTCCTTTGAAGTATTGCCTCCATTAAAAGGCAAGGGTATTGATGCGTTATACAAACACCTGGATCCACTGATGGCTTTCAACCCTTCCTTTATCAATGTTACCTACCATCGTAGCGAGCATGTGTTTAAAAAAAAAACAGATGGTAGTTTTGAAAAAATAGTGGTGCGTAAACGGCCCGGCACAGAGAGTATATGTGCGGCTATCATGAACAAATACAATGTAGACACGGTTCCCCATTTGATTTGCGGTGGATTTAGCGTCAACGACACGGAAGATGCCCTGATCAATTTAAATTACCTAGGCATAGATAATGTGTTGGTGCTAAGAGGCGATGCCGCAAAAAATGAAAGTGTATTTGAGCCGGAGCCAGGCGGACATAATTACGCGGTGGATCTGCTTCGCCAGGTTGTGTCGCTCAACGATGGTATTTATCTGGAGGAAGAACTAAGAGATACACAAAAAACAAAATTCTGTATTGGAGTAGCCGGCTATCCCGAAAAACACTTTGAAGCCCCCAATAAAGAAATTGGTTTGCAGCATTTGAAACAAAAAGTAGATGCCGGCGCTGACTATATCATTACGCAAATGTTTTTTGACAATGCCAAGTACCATGCGTTTGTAAAAGACTGCAGGGATATTGGCATAACAGTACCAATCATTCCAGGCCTAAAGCCCATTTATACCAAAAAACAACTGACCCATCTTCCTAAAACATTTAATATAGACCTGCCCACCGACTTGTCTAACGAAGTACTTCGATGCAAAACAGATCTGGACGTAGAAAAAGTAGGGCGTGAGTGGTTGCTGATGCAGTCTCGTGAATTAAAAAAGGCAGGAGTTCCTGTATTGCACTACTACACCCTGGGAAGACCACTGTTGATAGCAGATGTAATAAAAGACATCTAAGTTTTCTACTTCTTTTCCTTCAGTTTCAATTGCAGTATTTCGTCGATCTGTTCAAACGACAGTTTCTTTGCCACAATGCGTTTGTCTTTATCCAAAAGATAGAGCGTAGGAAAGGATTGCACATCATAGAGCTGTGAATACCCAGGTACATTATTGTTCACTCGTTCTTTTTCTGCGTCCTTTGAATAATAAACATGACTCCAGTGGCCTAAATTTTTATCTCCAATAAATTTCAGCCAATCCTTACGTGTTCCATCGTTTTCCTTGGCTACCGCATAAATATCTAAGTGTTGGGGCTTCCAGCGTAATTGATAGACAGAGTCAATTTTAGGAAGAACTTCCTTGCAATGTCCACAAAGCGGGTCCCAAAACACCACTAATGTATATTCATTTTTCAACCCATAGAGTGAGATAGTTTTTCCTGCGGAATCGGGAAGTTGAATTTCAGCAGCCGGGCTTCCAAAAATATTAGCCATCAAACTATAGGCGCGATCCGTAATAGTTTTTTTGCCTTGTTCGCTAAGCCAGGAGGGAGGGTTAGTTGCAAAATATTTTTCATACAGATGAACAAATACCGCATCCTCCCACATGTATCGCTGAGAATAGTAACGGTTTACAAAACGAAGTAATAAAAACCGCTCCATTTCTGCATTAGCTTTTGCAAAACTCAACATGTAATCCATTTCCTTATTGACTGAGTCTGGATGTGGGGCAACCAGTTGAGTAAAGTAACGATCCAACTTATCTTCAAAAAAGGTGGTGTAGGCTAAACGACCATCCCAAAAATTAACACCCTCCCAGTAATTTTCTTTGTAGTAGCGAAAAGCAGCTATGGAATCTTGTCGTGTAGCCGGCTTTTGTAAATGAGCCGGAAGCGTCGGCTCTTTCATTGCTAGTAGTAGAGCACTAAGTATGGTATTGGGGTGCTCTCCAATCATTTTTTCCCGATAAAAGCGTAAATCCTGGTCCAATCGGATCAACTCCTGGTTTAGTTGTACAGAATCAACGCTACTGGCACTCTTCAGTGATTCGCGCACCACATTAATCTGCGTCCCTTTTTCTCCCATGGAGCGCTGATAGGTATTGAACAACTCATTATCAGTTGAACCAATAAATTGAATGCCTGCCGGTACAGTAGCAGAATCAGCCAGCACAGAAAATTGCTGTTGTTTGTCTAGCAGCAGTTCAAAAAAACCGGTTCTATTGGGAAAACCTATCAAGTAGATTCCGCCTTGTAAGGTCTTTGTCCCTTTAAAAGTACCGGTACTGTTGTTGTCTAATTTAACAGAGTCAATGATAGGATAGGTTTTGCCAAAATAATGCCCCAGGTAGATGTATTGATTTTTATAAGGTTTGAAAGTAACCTTGATCTCATACCCGGTTTGTGCCAACCCATAAAAGCCCAGCAAGCAAAAGCAACTAGTTAACCAATTTTTTATACGCATATAGAAGGATAAAGTTATTAAAAATCAAGAGGACAGCGCCTTTATCTTTGTCAAATGCGGCGAACAAAAAAACCAAAGATCATTAATCAGGTATTGGTAGAGGATTATGCAGCGGAAGGAAAATGCCTGGCCAGAATCGATGGTAAAGTTATATTCATAGAAGGTGCAGTTCCAGGAGATCGGGTAGATGTACGCATACATAAGAGTAAAAAAGATTGGGCAGAGGGAACAGCTTTCCACTTTCATGCCTATGCACCTCATCGGGTTGCTGCACGTTGTGCACACACAGGTGTTTGTGGAGGTTGTCAGTGGCAGGAACTACCCTATGAGTGGCAATTACGCTACAAGCAACAACAAGTAGAACAAACCTTAAAACGAATCGGAAAGATTGAACTGCCTACGCTGGATCCTATCGTAGGAAGTGAGTACACATTTCAATATCGAAATAAAATTGAATACACTTTTAGCAATAAACGTTTTTTATTACCCGCCGAGTTAAGTAACCCTGACGTTTCCGCTACCACCAATGTAGTTGGGTTTCATGCTCGGGGGTTTTTTGATAAGGTGGTGGATATCACTACATGTCATTTACAAGCCGAGCCCACCAACCAACTTCGATTGTTCATTAAGTCCTATGCACAACAGCACCAGTTAAGTTTTTATGATTACCGTTTGCATACCGGCTTTTTACGCAACCTGCAGGTTAGAATTTGCGAAACCGGGCAAATAATGGTCAATTTGATTGTAGGCGAAGATGATCCGGCGCGTTTGTTTCCATTGTTGGAGAGTTTGCAAAAAGAATTTCCTTTAGTCACTACGCTTTTGTATACGATTAACCTTAAATGGAACGATAGTCTATTTGATCTGGAACCAATACCATACACTGGTCAGGGATTCATTGAGGAAGAATTATTCAACACGCGTTATCAAAAGAAATTTCGATTCAAGATCGGACCTCGTTCGTTTTTTCAAACCAACACAAAGCAGGCGGAAAGATTGTACCAGTTAACCGAAGAAGCTGCCGGATTAACCGGTCAGGAAACCTTATACGATCTCTATTGCGGAACAGGTAGTATTAGCATTTTTATGAGCCCGGGCGCTAAAAAAATTATTGGAGTAGAACAGGTTGCTGCCGCTATTGAAGATGCTCGAGAAAATGCACGATTAAACAATTTGAACAACACCTCTTTTTTTGCAGGCGATGTGATTGATATCTGTACCAGCGATTTTTTTGAAGCACAAGGAAAAGCCGATGTAGTAATAACAGATCCGCCAAGGGCCGGTATGCATCCTAAATTAATTGAGAAGTTGATAGAGATTAGTGCCCCCACCGTTGTTTATGTAAGTTGTAATCCTGCTACACAAGCACGCGACCTGCAATTGTTGGATGCGCATTACCAGCTTACAAAAGTGCAACCCGTAGACATGTTTCCACACACCCATCATATTGAGAATATTGTACAATTAAAAAGACGATAGCGCTATTCGCGTATTTTTGCAAGATGAGCTACTTCCGATTTACGAGGCCCGATGGATTTCCCCCGATAGTAAAAAACCTGATCATTATCAATGCACTGGTTTTTATTGCCCAGTTGACTTTAGCCAATCGGTTTCCTATTACTGAGTGGTTTGTGTTATGGCCAATCATGCCTGATCAACTGCATAAATTATTGGTTGAATCTGGGGTGTTAGAAACAGGGCAGCAGTTTAAACCCTATCAGATTGTCACGCATCTATTCTCTCATTCGCCCAGTACATTTTTTCATATTCTTTTTAATATGTTCACCCTTTGGATGTTTGGCCGCGTGTTGGAAAACTATTGGGGAGGAGAACGATTTTTGTTTTTCTATCTGGCCTGTGGATTGGGAGCAGCCGCATTACACCTGGGTATACAATATATTCGCTGCGAAGAGTTGCTTGCTTTTTCACAAGCTAATAACTATACAGCTTTTCAAAATAATATAGGCGCCATTTCACCGGCCTTGGGTGCCAGTGGGGCAGTGATGGGTGTAATGGCAGCTTTTGCCTACTTATTCCCCAACACAGAATTATTTATCATGTTCATCCCTTTTCCCGTTAAAGCCAAATGGGCCATGTTGGGTTTAGCAGCCATTGATTTGTTTGGAGGCGTTACCAGTATTGCCGGAGATAATATTGCTCATTTTGCTCACCTGGGTGGTGCCATTGCCGGATTTTTGATTGTGTTTTATTGGAACAAAACTAATCGTCATTCATTGTTTTGATCGTATGAGTTACTCAGCCAACCGAAGACTAACACTGGGAGATTCCAACAACGCATTAATCAAACTGGTGGCAGCCAATTTGGTTGTGTTTATTACGCTTTCCCTATGTAAATCCTATTTCTTTTTCTTTTACCAGGATAAAGCTTTGCTGGAAGCCACCTTTCGCACCACTGTTTTCCCTTGGTTTCTTCTACCTTCTACCGCAGAGGGATTATTGACACACTGGTGGACCCTGTTTACCTTTCCATTTGCCAATCTGGGCTTTTGGATGGTATTAGGCAATATGCTCTGGCTTTGGGCCTTTGGATTTATTTTTCAAGACCTCAGTGGTAATCGTAAAATTATTCCACTTTATCTCTATGGAGCTTGGGTAAGTGGCCTCACTTATCTGGTTGCAGCAGTTTTTTTTCCACCAGCAAGTAGCATCAGTAGTTATATGGGGTCTACAGCCGCTGTAATGACCATTGCTGTGGCTACCACTATGCTAACTCCACGATATAGAATAATGCCAGATTTGTTTGGTGGATTCCCATTATGGGCATTGAGTAGTTTGTATTTGCTGATTACCTTGGCCACCCGGCCATTGAGCCAGCCACTCAGCTATTTACCGCTCCTGGCTGGGGGAATGACAGGATTTCTTTTTATGTATTTAATTGGCCGAGGGATTGATACCAGTGCCTGGATGAGTAACTTATTTGATTGGGCAGGCCAACTCTTTAATCCCAATCGATCTCATAAAGTCATACCCCCTTTAAAAGAGCAACTATTTTATAAAGCAACACAAAGGCTTTTTAAGCAAACTCCGCATTTAGCAGAGGATCGTATTGATGCCATTCTGGATAAGATCAATGCAAAAGGAATGGATTCGCTCAGTGAAGAAGAGCTGGAGACCTTGAACAGGGCCAGTAATAACTAGATTTTAGCGTCGATGATTAAACACAGTGATTCAAAGATTTGATCAACTGTGCCTTCGCCTGGAATCAATTCAAATTTTCCTGCATCCTTATAGTGCGTTGCAACTGGACTTGTTTCTGCTAAATAAACGGCAAATCGTTTCCGAATCACAGTTTCGTCTGCATCATCGCTTCTGCCAGACGATTTTCCACGATTGAGTAAACGCTTTACCAATTCTTCTTCACTCACATCCAGCGCAATAACCGTAGCGATAGCTGTTTGTTTGCTGGCTAATAAATTGTCCAAGGCCTCTGCTTGTGCCGCCGTGCGAGGGAATCCATCAAATAAAAATCCTCTGGCCTGTTTATGTTGTTCAAAAAAAGAATCAACCATGCCAATTACCACTTGGTCAGGCACCAATTTTCCGGAGTCAATGTAATTTTTGGCAGCAAGGCCCAATTCCGTTTTGTCATTAATCTCTTGCCGCAACAAATTGCCTGTTGACAAGTGCTTGAGTCCATATTTTTCAACCAATCGATCGGATTGCGTTCCTTTACCACTGCCGGGAGGCCCAAATAATATCAAGTTGAACATAAACAGTAGTTTTTCGGAAAGGCAAAGGTAAGCCTGCGGTATGGCATTTGGTCAAAACAATATTTCAATTTACTCCAGGCTGCCCAAGAAATAAGTTACATTCGCAGCAGCAAAAAAAACCGATGCCTTTTTCCCAACTAGCAGAGACCCTTATTGGCTCCGAGATTGTTCGACTAGGTGCTGAAATCAAAGAAAAGATCAAACAAGGATCTCATATTTTTAATTTTACCATCGGCGATTTTGATCCCTCCATTTTTCCCATACCTGCGGCATTGGAGCAAGGAATTATTGATGCTTATCGTCAACACCATACCAATTATCCTGCGGCTGAAGGGAATCTTGATCTAAGAGAACAGCTGGTTACTTTCATTCAACAAAAACAGGGTCTCTCATATAACACCAACGAGATATTGATTGCCTCCGGTGGAAGACCACTCATCTACACTTTATTCAAGGCTGTCTGTGATAAAGGCGATAAAATAATTTATGCAGCCCCTTCTTGGAATAATCATCACTACGCCCATTTTGTAGAGGGTCAACACATATTGATTGAAACTACAGCCGATACCAATTTTATGTTAACGGCCGATATGATACGGCCGCATATTCAAGAAGCCAGCTTACTCTCCTTGTGCTCACCACAGAATCCAACAGGCACAACTTTTAAAAAAGAGGAATTGGCCGCCATCTGTGAGTTAGTGCTGGAAGAAAATAAACGTAGAGGCCCGGAGCAGAAAAAGCTATATGTGATGTATGATCAGATGTACTGGCATTTGACTTACGGATCCATTCAGCATCACGATCCGGTTTCTATTTACCCAGCCATGAAGGAGTATACCGTTTTCATAGATGCCATCAGTAAGGTGTTTGCCGCTACGGGAGTACGTGTGGGTTGGTCAATGGGTCCTGCTGGTTTGATCCAAAAAATGAAAATGATTCTTACTCATGTTGGAGCTTGGGCGCCTATGGCAGAACAAAAAGCGTTAACAGGATTTTTAGCCAATACCGCTGCCATCGACACTTATTTAAGTGGGTTTAAATCAGAAATTGAGAAAAGATTACGTTCCATTCATAATGGGTTTCAAAAAATGAAGGAAGCGGGGTTAGGCGTAGATTCCATAGCGCCAGAAGCAGCAATTTATCTCACTGTTCGAATTGATTTAATAGGAAAACGAACAGCAGAAAATACCATTTTAGATTCCCAATCCGCCGTTACCAGTTATTTATTGGACCAAGCCTGTCTTGCCTTAGTTCCCTTCTATGCATTTGGAACCCGTACCGATTCTCCCTGGTACAGGTTAAGTGTAGGCACTTGTAAAGAAGAAGAGATCCCGGTGTTCCTGGACAAATTGCAGCAGGCTATTGAAAAACTTCAGTAAGCCATTAACTTTTTTGGAATAGTTAAGGCTTAGCGAACATTTTGGCCGGGGCAACCACAATTTTTTGAGGCTTTACTGGAATAGTAATTGTGCGCACATGCGCTCAGTGAGCTCAATAAAATCAGTAGACAAATTCCTAAAACAAGTTGTTTCATAACTTAAAAGTCCTCAATAAAAACTACTTTACAAGCAATTTATTGCCCAATCCAAAATAAAATTTCTTGAATTCTTCATGGCCTCGCGTACTGGTAGCGCCTCTAAGCTGGGGATTGGGACATGCTACCCGCTGTATCCCCATCATCAATTGGCTATTGGAACAAAATTGCCAGGTTATCATAGGAGCCAATGGTAAGGCAGGTAAGTTGTTGCAACAAGAATTCCCTGACATCCCCTTTGTTGAAACTCCCGGAACAGAGGTGCGCTATTCGCAAAATAAAGCTCTTCTTCTCCTACAATTACTCTGGCAAATGCCCAGCTTATTAAAACAGATCAGGGACGAAAAAAAATGGTTAGCCACACAAATAACGCAATGGAAATTAAATGCGGTTATTGCCGATAATAGATATGGGTTGAATCATCCGGATATATCCTCCGTATTGATCACGCATCAGTTGTTCATTAAAACAGGTCAAGGAAGGTGGGTAGATAGATTGCTACAGCAGATTGTGTATCGATTATTCAACAAATTTGATGAGCTATGGGTGCCTGATTATAAGGGCAACTGGGCCTTAGCGGGAGAATTATCCAATCCCAAACAATTACCAGCAATTACCGTCCGATATACAGGAATTTTAAATCGATTCAATCACAGCATTAACGCAAACACTCCTGCAACACATATACTTTTTTTAATCTCGGGGCCCGAACCACAGCGAGAGATCTTTGAAGCATTGATAATTCAATCCTTACTCAATTATACAGGATCCTTTACCTTGGTAAAAGGCAGGCCGGAAGTATTTCTAGAAAATTCTGGCTCCTCCAACGATGTACTTCAATTACTCTATGGTAAATCAAACGGAAGTGTACATGAACACCTGAATGGTGCAGATTTGTTGATTGAAATTGAAAAAGCATCATTAATTATTTGCAGGAGCGGTTATACATCACTGATGGAATTGTTACCACTGCAAAAAAAACTGGTATGTGTTCCAACCCCCGGACAACCCGAACAAGAATATTTAGCCAACTATTGTCACCAAAAAGGTTGGGCTCCGTTATTAACACAGGAGCGTTTTTCATTAATAAACGCCTTAGCGGTGGCTGAACATTTTTCTTACCGCCATTATACGCCCCCTTCCTTTACTTTGCAAGAATCTTTAGGTCCTTGGCTTAAAATCATACAAGGAAAAAACAACTAGTAATTTGCGTACCATGTCAGCAACCCGAAAGGCACATATTGCAGTATTACTCACCAACCTTTTCTTTGCCATCAATCTGGGGCTGGTAAAGCATATTTCACCTTCGTTGATTGGCGCCTTTGGTGTAAACTTCTTTCGAGTTGGAATCACCTTATTATTGTTTTGGATATTGTGGTCTTTCTCAAGCAAAAATGCTGGAATTGATAAAAAAGATATCCCTCGTTTTGTAGGATGTGCACTAACGGGTGTGGTTTTCAATCAAATGTTATTCATCAAGGGGCTCACCCTCACCTCAACTATTCATGCAGCTTTATTAATGCTGAGCACGCCCATACTAATAACGTTGTTTGCAATGCTTTGGTTGCAAGAATCCTTTACTTGGTTTAAAGGATTTGGATTAACACTGGGTATAGCAGGCGCCATATTATTAGTTCTTTCAAAAGATGGAAGTGGTATTTCTTCCATTACAGGCGATGTATTAATCCTGATAAATGCCTTTTCTTATGCCGTCTATTTTATTTTGTCTAAACCGTTGATGACACGTTACCCACCCTTACATGTGGTGCGTTGGGTCTTTACTTTTGGATTTATACTTATTCTTCCTTTTTGTTGGTCCGATGTAGTACGCATCAATTGGGAACAAGCCCTTTTTTCTCAGCTAGTTTCATTGGGAGTACTTATTTTCTTTGGAACTTTTCTTACGTACTCCTTCACCACCTATGGACTTAAACATCTGGGGGCAAGTGTTACCGGAGGCTATATCTATACTCAACCCGTATTTGCTGCCATCATTGCAGCTTTATTCTTACAAGAACAATTTAGTGTGGAAAAGGCAGTAGCAGCCTTGCTTATATTTAGTGGCGTATACTTGGTGAGTAAAAAATAAATAAAGACACTTCTTTACTATCCTTAATACCCTCTTACATTTTTTCCTTCCATGTAATTCATGAAGGCCTTATTGACAACCCGATTACCCCCAGGTGTTGGATAATTTCCTGTAAAATACCAATCTCCTAAATTGTTAGGACAAGAAGCATGCAAATCTTCAATACGCTGGAAAATCACTTCCACCGGAATATTCAATTCAGGTGGCGTTATTAACGCGGCAATTTTAGCAGTAATTTGCTCGGTGGTGAATTGTTTATAGAGCTGCCGAACTACATTTTCCTCTTGCAGTTTGCCTTCTTTTTCCATCAATTGACAACGCTCCATCAGCTCTTGTAGAAAAGCAGTTCGTCCTGCATCTTTCAACAAAGAAACCGCCGCATTAAAGGCAATAAAATCACCCATCTTGCTCATATCAATTCCATAACAATCCGGATAACGGATTTGCGGAGAAGAAGAAACTACAATGATCTTTTTTGGACGTAAGCGTCCCAGCATTCGAATAATACTTTCCTTAAGTGTGGTGCCACGCACAATAGAATCATCTATGACTACCAGCGTATCTTCATTCGGACGCACAGTACCGTAAGTGATATCGTACACGTGCTGTACCATTTCATTTCTACTCACATCCTCCGTAATGAACGTACGCATCTTTACATCCTTGATGGCAATCTTTTCGACACGAATAGTGCGGTTGATCATCTCCCGCAACTTTTCTTCATCAAAATTCTTGCCCCAACTCAGTATTCGTTCTATCTTGATTTGATTAAGATATTGCTCCATCCCTTTGAGCATGCCATAGAAAGCTGTTTCGGCAGTATTAGGGATAAAAGAAAAGATAGTATTGCGCAAATCGTGCTGTATAGCTTCCAATACAGCCTTGCTTAATCTAAAACCAAGCTGGTTGCGTTCGCGATAAATTTTTTCGTCACTACCTCTTGAAAAATATATTCGTTCAAAACTACAAGCCTTTCTTTCCTTAGGGGGTACCAGTTGTTCAATGACCACACGTCCATCCTCATACACAATCAGCCCCTGTCCTGGCATTAGCTCCTGAACCTGATTTTCCGGAACATTAAATGTAGTACGAATAGCCGCGCGCTCTGAAGCTGCTACTACTACTTCTTCATTGATATAATAATAAGAAGGGCGAATGCCGTGAGGATCACGAAACACAAATGCAATTCCATTCCCTGTTACACCACCTACATTATAACCACCGTCCAATAGAGAAATTGTTTTTTGCAATACTGATATGATATCCAACTGATCGGGGGCTTTTTCATCGGCCTCATTTAGCAATTGATAGATCAGCTCTAACAAGGCAGCTAAATCACTGGAACGAAGATCTTCCTTTGGTTGCTTTCCAATATGTGCGTATAATTCCTCTGCATTAACAATGTTGAAATTGCCGGCCAGCGCCAAATTTCTTGCAGGCATAATATGCCTGTTGATAAATGGATGACAATACTCCAATTTATTTTTTCCCTGTGTTCCATACCGGAGATGACCTAACAAAACCTCTCCCATGAAATCAATATTCCCTTTTAATAACCCTGGATGATTACGCACGCCTGGGTTGTATTTTTCAAATTCATTGATTTGCTCCCCTATGCGATGAAAAATATCCGCAATAGCTTGAGGGGCGTTACTACGTATCCGATTCATGAACGGATACCCCGGCTCAGTGTTAAGTTTTACTGCTACTACGCCCGCACCATCCTGTCCGCGATTGTGTTGCTTTTCCATAAGGAGGTACAACTTGTTCAACCCCCAAAGAGACGTGCCGTATTGTTGCTGATAATAAGAAAAGGATTTACGCAGACGAATTAAAGCCAGTCCGCATTCATGTTTGATTGAGTCACTCATAGAGGATCAATTATCAGCTGAGAATTTTTTCAGCTGAGGGCACTCTTCGGCCGTAGCCGGATCAATGTTCACGTAATAGGTTTCCAATTTATTCTGGATCCATTTCTCCAACAATTTAGCTTTTTTCTCTTCCAGCGCAAATTGTGTAATCTTGCTATAATCGTCTTGCAAATTCATTCGATGCGGTACTGAACGAGATTTAAGATGTACAATACGAACACCTTTTTTACCTTGTTCATTTTCGTAGGCCACGGGCATTGAGTAATCGCCCGTTTTTAACTTTGCCAACAAGTTGACCATATCCTTATCCAATTGATCGATAGTTACAAATGTTGAGCCATCCCGATTGGTCAAATAAGGACCTGTGTATTTAGCCGACTCCTCATCGCTATGCTTGGTAGCTGCTTCGTTGAAAGTAAGCGTCCCGGCAATAATTTTAGAACGAACGGTATCCAGTTTACGCCTGGCCTGATCCAATTCATCTGATGTTACCGGAGGTATGCGAAGGATATGTCTAACAATGGCATCGTCTCCATTACGTTGTAATAACTGAATAATATGAAACCCAAACTTTGATTTAACAGGCGGAGAAATCTCCCCTTCTTTTAATCGGAATGAGGTGGAAAGGAATACCGGATCCCAAGTTTTTTCATTACGATTTAATTGGTACTGACCTCCACGATCCTTACTTCCCGGGTCTTCAGAAACACGCTTGGCTAATTGATCAAAGGTGGTTAGCTTCAATTCGATCTGCCGGCGATAATTGTTCATTTCGCCTATTATATACTGCTCCAAATCACGCGAAGCTTTTGGATAAATTACAATCTGCCCTATTTCCAGTTCAGATTCGTAAAATGGTAAACTATCTTTTGGAATTTTATCAAACCAGGCTTTTACTTCAACCGGTGTGATGCGTACATTCTCCACAATCTTGCGTTGCATGGAGGCAGCCAGTTTTTGCTCACGCACCGATTCACGCGCATCATCCTTTATTTGATAAATGGTTTTACCTGCAATCTCTTCCACTGCCTCTTGACTGCCAAACTGATTGATGTACGTACGAATGCGATTATCCAAATCTGCTTCCACATCCTCATCAGTAACAGGTAACGAATCTTTTTCGGCTTGTAACATCATTACTTTGGAAACCACCGCTTGTTCCATAATCATGCACTCGGCATTAGGAGGCAAATTTTCGCCACGGCGAACCATATCCGCAACAGAGTTCTTTATATCCGATTGCAGAATAATCCGATCGCCCACAACAGCCGCTATTTTATCAGCCACTACTTTCTTGGGTTGCGCACAGAGAGTGCCAATCATCAAGATCGATGAAAAAAGGAAGGAGGTTCTAATTACACTATACATAGTTCTCAAAAGTAAGTGGCCTTTACAGTAGTATGCAAAAGCAACTTGAGTTTAACAAAAAGTTAGAGCGTTCGCTTTACTTCCTCCAATTCATATGCCTCAACCACATCCCCCACTTTGATATCCGTAAAGTTCTTAATAGTCAACCCACACTCCATACCAGATACTACTTCTTTGACATCATCCTTAAAGCGCTTCAAAGATGCCAGCTCGGCCACCACCCCTTCTGCAGTAGGATATACCACAATACCATCCCGGATCAAACGAATCTTAGAGTCACGTTTGATTTTACCATCGCGTACAGAGCAACCTGCCACGGTAGCTTTATCAAATTTGAACACTTCACGAATTTCCACATTGGCCACAATCTTCTCCTGTGTTTTTGGCTCCAACATTCCTTCCATGGCACTCTTGACTTCTTCAATAGCATTATAGATAATGGAGTACATCTTGATCTCGATACCCGCATTCTCTGCCAATTTAGTAGCCTGAAGTGAAGGACGAACGTTGAATGCAATAACAATCGCATCGGATGCTTCGGCCAGCACAATATCGCTTTCATTGATTTGTCCCACGCCTTTGTGAATCACCTTCACGATAATTTCATCGGTAGAAAGCTTCTGTAAAGAGTCGCTTAAGGCCTCTACGGAACCATCCACGTCTCCTTTGATAATTACATTTAGTTCCTTGAAACTTCCCAATGCCAATCGACGACCGATCTCATCAAGGGTAATATGTTTTTTAGTACGAATACCTTGTTCACGTAAAATTTGTGCCCGACGATTAGCAATTTCTTTTGCCTCCGACTCATCTTCATACACTTTGAACTTTTCACCGGCCTGCGGAGCACCATTCAATCCCAAAATCAATGCCGGTGCCGAAGGACCGGCCTCTTTTTCTTTTTTATTCCGCTCATTGAACATGGCCTTCACCCTTCCATAATATTGACCACTCACTACCAGATCTCCTGGGCGCAGGGTTCCGTTTTCCACCAATAATGTTGCCACAAATCCTCGGCCCTTATCCAGAGATGCTTCAATGATTGTGCCCATTGCGCCACGATCCGGATTAGCTTTAAGATCAAGCATCTCCGCTTCAAGCAAAATCTTCTCCAATAATTTATCGATATTCAGTCCTTTTTTAGCAGAGATTTCCTGACTCTGAAACTTACCGCCCCATTCTTCTACTAAAATATTCATCTGAGACAATTGCTCATAAATTTTTTGCGGATTAGCCCCGTCTTTATCGATCTTATTAACCGCGAAAATCATAGGTACACCCGCTGCTTGTGCGTGGCTGATGGCTTCACGCGTTTGAGGCATGATGGCGTCGTCTGCCGCTACCACAATTACAGCAATATCCGTAACCTTAGCACCACGAGCACGCATGGCCGTAAATGCTTCGTGACCAGGTGTATCCAAGAAAGTAATTTCTTTTCCATCTGAAATTTCCACACGATATGCGCCAATGTGCTGAGTAATTCCACCAGCCTCACCAGCTACCACGTTGGCATTACGAATATGGTCAAGCAAAGAAGTTTTACCATGGTCAACGTGACCCATGATAGTAACAATGGGAGAACGATGTTTTAACTCTTCTTCCTCATCCTCCTCTTCTCCCTCCTCTTCCATCTCCATCTGTTTTTCCATATCAATGAATTCCACCACAAAGCCAAACTCACTGGCAACCAGTTCAATTACTTCAGCATCTAATCGCTGATTAATCGATACCATGATCCCCAAGCTCATGCACTTACTGATTACATCCGCAAAGTTTACATCCATCAAACTCGCTAATTCGCTCACACTGATAAACTCTGTTAATTGTAACTTATTATCTGTTGTTTCTTCGCCCATGGATTCCGCCATTTCCTCACGCTTGGCGCGACGAAGTTTTGCTTTTACTCCCTTACCTTTTCCAGTACCACCAGCCAGCTTGGCTTGTGTTTCCTGAATCTTTCGTTGAATTTCTTTTTCGTCAATCAGTTTGTCTTCCCGACGAACATTACCACGTTGTTGTTGTGGGCGTTGATTACCTGCACGGCCTCTGTTAAAACCACCGCCAGGTCTATTGTTATCGTCTTTATTGATAAATACTTCCCGATGCGTTCCATCTTTTTTAGTGATGGGGATACGCTTGCGTGGCCTTTTTTCTTCTCGAACTGGACGCGTATCATTATTGACAGGAAGTTCAATTTTCCCAAGAATTTTTGGACCCGACAGTTTAGCTATCTCAATATTTTCAATTGTTGGCGGAGCTACTTCAACAGGTTTTACAGGTTCAACAGGAGCGGGTGCAGCTTTTTGTTTTGCTGTGGCTGCCGCTTCTTCTTTTTTCTTTTTTGTGGGTTTTTCAGCTACGGCTGCAGGCTCTTCTTTTTTAGCTTTTGCCCCTTTCTTAGGTCTAACCGAGGAATCAATCGCACCCAGGTCAATCTTCTTTACCACTTTTGGTCCTTCTACTACAGGCGCTTCTGCCTTCACCACTTCCTCCGATTTTTCTTCTATTACCGGAGTAGGGGCTGTTGCAGGAGTAGCAGGTTCTTCTTTTTTCTTGGAAGCTTTTCCAGACTTAAATGAAATTTCCTCGTCCTCTTTTTTCTTACGCACTTCTCCCTGTGCCGTTTTAGGAAGCTCCAATTGGTCGCTCTTCATTTTAGCGGCCTTGTCGCTCTGGAATTCCTGTTGGAGCGAACGGTACATATCCTCCGATAGTTTGGAGGTAGGCTTTAGTTCGTCCTTGGCAAAACCCTTTCCTACCAAAAACTCAATGAGGGTTTCTTGTCCAATATTGAACTCTTTGGCCGCCGCCAGTAATCGAGGAAGTTTTAATTCTGACATTCAGTTGTTTTAAAAACTAATTATTCATTTTCAAATTCGGTTTGGAGTACCCGACGAACTTCGTTAATGGTTTCTTTCTCCAAATCCGTACGACGCTCCAATTCTTCTGCAGATAATTTGAGTACACTGCGTGCTGTATCACAACCCACACGCTTCAGTTCGTCAATTACCCACTCATCAATCTCGTCTGTAAACTCTTCCAGGTCTATATCAAACTCTTCTTCATCTTCATTCAAATTATCTCTGTATACATCCAACTCATACCCGGTTAACTCCGTGGCCAATTTAATATTGACACCTCTGCGTCCAATTGCCAGCGATACCTGATCAGGAGCCAAGTATACATTAGCATGTTTGTTTTCAGTATCCAGCTCCATGCTGGTAATACGAGCCGGTGTGAGTGAGCGCTGGATCAATAGCTGGATATTAGTAGTGAAGTTAATCACATCAATATTCTCATTTTTCAATTCGCGTACAATACCATGAATACGGCTACCCTTCATACCTACGCAAGCACCTACAGGATCAATTCGATCATCATAGGACTCCACCGCTACCTTAGCACGTTCTCCCGGATCACGTACTATTTTTTTGATTACAATCAATCCGTCAAAGATCTCTGGCACTTCAATCTCCAGCAACTTGGCTAAAAATTCCGGTGCAGTGCGTGAAAGGATAATAACAGGATTGTTATTTTTCATGTCCACCCTTCTGATAACAGCACGGATAGATTCTCCTTTTTTGAAATAATCTTGAGGGATTTGTTCGCTCTTGGGAAGAATAAGTTCATTGCCTTCTTCATCCAATAATAAAATTTCCTTTTTCCATACCTGGTAAACTTCCGCACTGATGATGTCCCCTACACGATCACCATATTTTTTTGCCAATGCATTTTTCTTGATATCCCCTATGCGGCTGGCCAAGGTTTGTTTTGCAGCTAAAATTGCCCGACGACCAAAGTCTAGCAGGTCAATTTCTTGATATAATTCCTCACCAACTTCAAAATCCGGTTCAATTTTAACAGCGTCTGAATACGCGATTTGTGCTAGGGGATCCTCTACTTCTCCGTCTTCAACAATCATCCTTCTACGGATAATTTCCAAGTCTCCTTTTTCTGCGTTTACGATTACGTCGAAGTTTTCGTCGCTCCCGTACTTTTTGCGTAACAATGTTTTGAAAACATCCTCAACCACCTTCATCATGGTCGGACGATCGATATTCTCGGCATCTTTAAAATCCTGGAATGCATCGATAAGATTAATACTGGCCATACTGCAAATTTTTGAACCGTTTCTTTTTTAAAATTTGATTTGAACTTTTGTTGTTTTTATACTTGATAAAGGAATGGTCAATAAACTGACAATTGCCTTTTTCCCTTTTCCTTTTGTGATCTCCAGCTCTATCTCATTTTCCCGAACAGCCTTCAAAATCCCCTCCTCTTTTATACCATCTTCCTGAACCACTTCAACAGGCCGTCCCACATTTTTTATGTACTGCCGATGAAGCTTTAAGGATTCGTCCAAGCCTGGTGAGGAAAGTTCCAACGAAAAATCCCCATCAGGAAACATCCCTTCTTCTTCCAACTGACGATAGAGTTTTCGATTATAGGTGATTAACCTGTCAATGCTAACTCCTTGATCTCCATCGATATACGCCTTAATATTGTTTGTTGGCTTAATCCGGATATCCACTAAAAAGAGGTCAGTTTCCCCCTCAATCAAGTGGTTTACCTTTTCTGCCAAAATCTTTATCAGGGCAATGTTGTCCATATTGTTAAAAAGAAGAAGGGAACGAATTCGTTCCCTTCAATCATCTTCAGAGCGCAAATTTAAGCAATCCCCCCGTTTTGACCAAAAAACAATAGGAGAGCCCTTTCTTATCTTTGCCGACCTATGAAATACTTCGTTTATTTTTTACTGGCTTATTTTGCTTTTCAGTTCATTTTCAGGCTGGTAATACCCCTTTTTCTGGCCGGAAAAACACTCAGAAAAGGCTTTAGGCAAATGAAGGAGCAGATGGAACGACAGGCCGGTCAACAAGGGGATTTTACAAATGGTCGATCCGACTCAAGGTCTGGCGGGCCCGCCTCCACTTCCAAAACCAATCCTTCTCCGAATAGCCGTAAGGAGGATTATTTGGATTTTGAAGAAATCAAATAAGGGTGATCACCTTTTGATTTGTAACAAATACTCCGGTTCGTTTGTGGTAATAAAATCAAACCCCTGGCCAATACACCACTCAAGTTGAGCAGGTTCATTCACGGTCCATACATTCAAAACCAAGCCTTGTGCTTTAGCTTCCGCGATCCAGTGCGGATTTTCTTGGTATACTTTGTAATTATAATCAAGCCCTTTGATTCCTGCAGATTTTAACTCAGCTGGTGATTTATTTCCATCAAGGTAATGTGTTACCACGCTGGCATCCAACAAGAGTAGTTTAGTAAGAATATTGTAGTCAAAACTGATGTACTCTACCCTGTTACTTGCTTTGCATTTTTTAACCTGTTCCCACACCCGTTGTGCCAATAACTGCCCACGTGCTGTGCCAGCAGGCGAAGACTTTATTTCCATAACAAGCCGAGTGGATTGATTATTCATCAATCCTTCTTTCAGATAAGCTTCCAGTGTAGGAATTTCTTCTCCGTTTGAAAGCAAAACTGTGCGCAGTTTTGCATAAGTAGTGTTTTCGATATCCATCCCGCCGTGATGTGGGTCATGATTAACTACTAATACTTCATCGGCAGTCATCCTCACATCAAACTCCGATCCCGTACACCCTAATCGTATGGCCTCTCTCAAAGAAGCAATAGAATTTTCCGGAAAATTATTTTTTTTAAAAGCCCCCCGATGAGCAATTACCTGATTGGCTGCAAAATGCATAGCAGAAGATTTTACACGAGTGGTAACACAGCCTCCTACAAAAATAATTGTCAGTGCGGCTGATAATAGCTTTATTGTTTTCATATTATTTAAATGAGATCTCACTTAGTTGAAATTGATACTGTACTCTGCTGTTGTTGGTTGCATCGATAAGTTGCAAATCAATTACAGGATCTTTTTCCCAGCGAATAGTAATAAGTCCAAAGTTATTGTCCATGATGGGTCCTTCAATCCGATTTCTATTAGGCGTGGCAAAACTCCAAGTGGAAGTTATACCACTTGAAGTAAAATCATATAGCGGATAAAGATCAGGAGCCTGCAACTTGGAAAGCTCTCCATAGTGAACATCGCCGGTCAGCAATAGCACCCCACTCGCGCGCGTTTTTTTTATCAAGTCAATAAAACGTTGTTGTTCGTGCGGAAAATTTGCCCATGCTTCATAGCCGTTATAGGCAATACCAAATTGTGTACCACTACAAACCAAACGCAGATCCGCTGGTACACTTAATACTTCTTCCAACCATTTCCATTGTTCCTCTCCCAATAAAGTACTATCTGCGTTTTGATAAATACTGTAATCTAATGTATAAAAATAATGTTCATCAGGTCTGGGAGCTGTACTATCAAATAGTAGAACGTCATCTCTAAATGTGCGATTATCCAGCAAGATCAATTGAATGGTTTTCCCTTTTTCTTTTAGATACTCCACATGATAAATACCCTCATGTTTTCTACGCAAACTGGTATCCGGTTCTTCAAAAAAAGATAGAAAGATTTCCTTGGATTCTTTTTTATATGGATAATGACGGCCTACATCATTGCTACCAAAGTCATGATCGTCCCAGGTTGCAAAAAAACGAGTTGCTTTTTTTAACTCTTGAAAGAAAGGTTGTGCTCCCCATCTTTTATACTTTGCCCGTAACGTATCCATGTTATACGTATCACCATAAATATTATCGCCTAGAAAAATAAAATAATCGGGTTGGTAAGAAGCCGCTAATCCCAATAATGGTTGCGGAACATCCTGGTTAGCACAGGAGCCAATACCAATGGTGGTGATTGCAGGAGTTGTGGACAATTGACAGGCTGTGAAACAGCAATTGACCGCAATGATGAGC
The DNA here is from genome assembly GCA_016868475.1 of Bacteroidota bacterium. Classification (GTDB taxonomy): domain Bacteria; phylum Bacteroidota; class Bacteroidia; order Chitinophagales; family Chitinophagaceae; genus JJ008. Next base: position 2,615 of record VGGU01000016.1, on the reverse strand, counting down.
GCTTTTACTGAATTGTTCATACTCTAAATTAAGCGTCTGTTATCTTTTAATTACTTTTGCACTCCCGGACCCTTAGCTCAGACGGTTAGAGCATCTGACTCATAATCAGAGGGTCGTAGGTTCAAATCCTACAGGGTCCACCAATAAAACCATAAATTAACGAATATATCGTTGATTTATAATTAATTACATAAAATGAAAAAAGTCTACTTTCTTTTCTTCCTATCCCTAACCTTGATGAATGGGTTGATTGCACAGCAAAATAATGCTAACGCTGATAAAAAGAAAATCGATTTGTCCAAGCGCGCAAACGATCATCTGGTAATTCAAATTGGCCATACCAGTTGGGCAGGAGTTCCTGACACCATTGCCATGGGAAAGTTTTCAAAAAGCTTCAACATGTATTTCATGCTTGACTTTCCTTTCAAGAGTAATCAAAAAATGAGTTTGGGCGTGGGTGTTGGTGTAGGATCTGATCATCTCCGCTTTTCTAAGGTTAACATAGGCATCAAAGAAATTGGAAGCACGTTGCGTTTTACAAATGTTCGTGATACTAATCACTATAAAAAAACAAAACTGGCTACCAGCTATGCTGAGGTTCCTCTTGAAATAAGATATAGCGCAGATCCAGAAAACGGAAAAGGGCTGAAGCTAGGATTAGGTGTTCGTGTAGGTACATTAATCAATGCCCACACAAGAAATGTGGACTGGGAAAACAGAAATGGAAAACTTTTAAATGAGTTTTCAATTAAAGAATCAAGCACACGTTATTTCAATAAAACAAGACTTGTTGGAACCTTTCGTGTAGGCTATGGTAACCTTTCTGTTTTTAGTAGTTATCAACTTAACCCTACACTTAAAGATGGTGTGGGTCCCACGGCAAGACCCTTTACCCTTGGTTTGACGCTGAGTGGTCTTTGAGCATTTGCTATGATCGATAAACGGAATAAGATTGAACAAGAGGAGCGGGCCATACTTGTAGGCGTTATTCAAAAAGATCAAACCGAAACGCAGGTTTCAGAATATTTAGCAGAGTTAGCATTTTTAGCAAGTACCGCTGGAGCGGTTACGGTAAAGACCTTTACCCAGAAACTTTCACATCCCGACAGCAAAACATTTATTGGAAAGGGGAAACTAGAGGAGATCGCAACCTATGTGAATGGGAAAGATATTCGAGTAGTAATTTTTGATGACGAACTCAGCGGTGCACAGATTAATAATATTGAAAAAGTATTACAAGTAAAAACAATTGATCGAAGTGATCTGATATTGGACATTTTTGCACACAGAGCTAAAACAGCACAAGCAAAAGCACAAGTAGAATTAGCCCAATATCAATATATATTACCCCGCTTGCGAGGCATGTGGAAACACTTGGAACGACTGGGCGGAGGTATAGGTACCAGAGGACCCGGTGAAACAGAAATTGAAACAGACCGCCGAATTGTTAGAGATAAAATTTCGCTCTTGCGAAAAAGATTAGCCGAGATAGACAAACAAGCATTTACACAGCGAAAAGAAAGAGGAGAATTTATTCGGGTTGCATTAGTAGGATATACCAATGTGGGAAAGTCCACACTTATGAATTTGTTAAGTAAGCGAGACGTTTTTGCTGAAAATAAATTATTTGCCACGTTGGATACCACTACCAGTAAAGTGGTGTTTGAGAACACTCCGTTTTTGTTGAGTGACACAGTTGGCTTTATCCGAAAATTACCCCACCACTTAGTGGAAAGTTTTAAAAGTACGCTTGACGAAGTAAAAGAAAGTGATATTCTGCTACACGTTGTAGATATTTCTCATCCCAATTATGAGGATCAAATGAAAGTGGTAAGCACTACACTTGCAGAACTAGGATGTGCAGAAAAGCCCATAGTTACCATTTTCAATAAAATGGATGTTTATGAGCAACAAACCTTTGATCTTTGGCTTGAGGATGAAGCAAGGCAGTCCTTGTTAAGAGATTTGAAAAAGCGCTGGGAGAACGAAACACAGAGTGCTTGTGTGTTTATTTCCGCCACTGAAAAAAGAGAGATTGACGCCTTACGCACTAATCTGCTGCAGCAAGTCAGAAAATTATACAGCCAGCGGTATCCTTATAAAACAGCCTATTATTCTCATGTTGACTACACCGCAGGAACTTGAATGGTATTTAATTACTGAAGATCCCAATGGCTTACCCTGGGAACAGCAGCCCATTTTATCTTTTACTATTAATAATCGTGCTATTTGTTTGGCACAATTCCAGGGGAAATTTTTTGCTTTTCAATCCCTTTGCCCACACGCCGGAGCGCCTTTGAAAGATGGGTATATAGATGTAAAAGGAAATATTGTTTGCCCCCTTCATCATTATAAATTTTGCCTGTCTAACGGTAGAAATTGTACCGGGCAAGGATACGATATGCGCACATACCCCTTGGAAATCAGACCTGACGGGCTCTACATTGGCCTACGAAAATGAGGCTAATTACTGCGATTTTCCTTATTTTTGCCCCCCGCTGAAAGATTTTGATCTTACAGTGCCGTTTCTACAGAAACACTCCTCCTTAGCTCAGTTGGTTAGAGCATCTGACTGTTAATCAGAGGGTCGTTGGTTCAAGTCCAACAGGGGGAGC
>VGGU01000015.1 GCA_016868475.1 Bacteroidota bacterium | reverse complement strand
GTGGAACACAGAGCAACATGAATGTAAACGAAGTGATTGCCTATCGCGGACATGTACTCAAAGGTGGAAAGCTTACCGATAAGGAAAAATTTCTTCATCCGAATGATGACGTTAATAAATCCCAGTCTTCCAACGATACTTTTCCAACTGCAATGCATATTGCAGCTTATACCGTACTCGTAGAAAACACCATTCCGGGTGTAAAAAAATTAAGAGATACACTTGCTAAAAAAAGCAAGCAATTCATGAAAATTGTCAAGATAGGTCGTACGCATTTTATGGATGCAACGCCATTGACAGTAGGACAGGAATTCAGCGGTTATGTATCCCAATTGGATCATGGGTTAAAAGCCATTAAAAATTCATTAGCGCATCTTCGCGAGTTAGCCTTGGGAGGAACAGCAGTAGGCACCGGAATCAATACACCAAAGGATTACGATAAGAACGTAGCCAAGCATATTGCCAAACTAACCGGCTACCCATTTATTACAGCAGAGAATAAGTTTGAGGCATTAGCTGCACACGATGCTATAGTGGAGGCCCATGGTGCCTTGAAAACCGTAGCTGTTAGTCTAATGAAAATTGCCAATGATGTTCGCATGCTTTCTTCAGGACCACGTAGTGGTATTGGCGAACTATTTATTCCGGATAACGAACCTGGTTCTTCCATTATGCCGGGTAAGGTAAATCCCACGCAATGTGAGGCGCTCACCATGATTGCTGCACAAGTATTGGGAAATGATGTTGCGATTAATATCGGTGGGGCATCTGGTCACTTTGAATTGAATGTGTTCAAACCGGTAATGATTTACAATTTCCTACACAGTGCTCGATTGATTGGCGAGGGTTGTGTGTCCTTTAATGATAAGTGCGCTGTTGGTATTGAACCAATTCAAGCCAATATCAAAAAGCATGTTGACAATTCCTTAATGTTGGTCACAGCATTGAACACTAAAATAGGTTATTACAAAGCTGCCGAGATTGCCCAAAAAGCACATAAGCAGGGAACTACTCTAAAGCAAATGGCCATTCAACTGGGTTATGTTACCGAAGCAGAGTTTGACCAGTGGGTACGTCCGGAGAATATGGTTGGTAAAATAAAATAAGCATGTCTAAGAAAAACCAACTAGTTCTTTTGATCTTCCTGATATTGGCGGCTGATCAGTGTCTAAAGTTTTGGGTTAAACTTTACCATCCCACCGGTGAAATTGTTCGTGTATTTGGAATGGATTGGTTTCGTTTGCATTTTATAGAAAACCCGGGAATGGCTTGGGGATGGAAATTTGGAAACGAAACAGGCAAGGCTATTCTTACCTTGTTTAGATTAGTGGCCGTAGTTGTTGGTGCCTGGTATTTGGGAAAATTTATCAGAGTGAAATACACTTTTGGTTTTTTGATTTGCGCAGGATTGATATACGCCGGAGCCGTTGGAAATTTAATTGATAGTCTTTTTTATGGAGTGATCTTTGACAAAGGATTGCATTACAGCCCTATTCTCAATGACTATATTGGATACACCGGTATTGCTCAATTTTCAACAACGGGCTACTCCTCTCTTTTACACGGTAGCGTAGTGGATATGTTATACTTTCCAATAATTCAAGGTCATTTTCCCGGTTGGGTTCCATTTGTTGGGAATAATGCTTTTGAATTTTTTAGTCCCATTTTCAATATTGCTGATGCCTCCATTTCTGTTGGCGTAATTATTCTTTTTTTATTCCAGCAAAAATTGATTAGAAAAGAATCACAGGAACTTCCTGTTACCGGAACTACTAATTCAAATGTTTCGGATCAAGCACAGGTGCTCTGATCAATCCTGAAAATAAACTCGCTTGACTCGTTGCGAGATTCCCGTTAGCATTTCGTAAGGAATCGTGTCTGCCCATTTTGCAACCTGCTCCACAGGAAGTTCCTTGCCAAACAAAATAACCTGGTCGCCAATCTGTGCAGAAGGGATATCTGTAATATCAACCATGAACATATCCATGCAAACATTGCCCAACAATGGAGCTAGTTTTCCCTGCACCAGTACCTGCCCTTTCCGATTTCCAAGACAGCGAGGATATCCATCCGCATAACCTACTCTTACGGTAGCCAAACGAGTGGGTCTGTCTACAATTGTTTTGCGATTGTAACCTACGCTACTGCCAGCAGGAATAGTTTTGATTTGAGCAATGGAAGAATACAAAGAAATAGCCGGGATTAAGTTAAGCGGCGCAGGTACTTCAACACCATATAACCCAATTCCAATTCTAACCATATCAAGTTGTAGTGATAAATGTCTGATTGCTCCAGCCGAATTAGCAATATGACAAATAAAACCAGTTCCCATTGCCGACTGCAGCAATTGGGTAAAGGATTGGTACAGCTCAAATTGTTGATAAGTGAAACTGTCTGCAGCAGGATCCTCACTGGCAGACAGGTGCGAAAAAACAGATTGAATTAAAAAGCTAGAAGTAGATGTTAATCGCTTTATTAAATGAGGCCACTCTTCTTCCACAAACCCCAGACGATTCATGCCCGTTTCTATTTCCAGATGTACCGGATAATTGGTAATACCCTGCCGTAGAAGAAATTGATCAAAGGATTCGAGTATGGAAACAGAAAACAATGTGGGTTCCAATTGATAATTTACCAGTGTTTCAAAAGCAGCTGGCTCACTATTCATGACTAAAATTGGCGTGGTAATTCCAGCTTTGCGAAGCTCCACTCCTTCATCTGCATAAGCCACGCCAAAATAATCCACTCCTTGAAATTGTAAAACATGTGCAATTTCAGTAGCTCCGCTTCCATAGGCAAAGGCCTTTACCATGGCCATTATTTTAGTGCCGGGCTTAAGTTGTTGACGATAGTTCGTGTAATTATGAGTAACTGCCTGTAGATTAATTTCCAATCTTGTTTCATGTACTTTTTCTTCCAGCATGGCAGCCACTTGCTCCAATCCAAAACTGCGAGCACCCTTGATCAAAATAATTTCGTCTCTGAATGAACGTATTTGTACTTGTGCAAGAAAAGTGGTGGTATCTGCATATTGTTCTAGTTGCCATAGGTTAGCCGTGTGCAACAGTGCTGCCCCGCTAACGGGACCAATAGTAATCAATCGAGTAATAGGCACTTGTTCCAACAGCGCTTGAATATCTGCATACAGCTTTTGAGGCTTGCCCCCCGCTTGCATAAGATCAGAAAGTATAACCGTGCGTTTCAAAGAACCTGCCTGTTGTTTTAAAAAGGCAAGTGCTATCTCCAGCGAATTTAAATCGGCACTATAGCTGTCATTGATCAATTGACAGTGGTTTACTCCCTTCTTTAAACTCAATCGCATGTCTACCGCACTAAGACTTTTCATTCGCTCGGCAATAGTTGACTCAGGTATTTTTAAAAACAATAATAATTCCCAACAGCTAATGGCGTTTTGGATAGAGGCCGCATCGGTAAATGGAATTTCTATCTTACCTCCCATTGGAAGTAGCTCCCCTTTGGCTGTAATAATCGCATAACTGCCTTTTGATTCAACCGAAACCAGCGTTAACGAAGGAGGTAATACAGCACGAGTAAAAAGTTTACGCTTTTCCGTTTCTTTTTCTTCATTGGACACAAATCCCTCCCGGTGAGCCTCTCCTATATTGGTCAGTATGCCAATAGTAGGTTGAATAACTTTTTCTAAGCGCTCCATTTCGCCAGGTTGCGAAATACCCGCTTCAAAAATGGCTAACTGATGATAGGACTTTAATTCCCAAACACTTAACGGAACTCCCAACTGAGAGTTAAAACTCTTGGGACTTCTTGCAATAGAATAATCGGACTGCAGTAATTGAAACAACCACTCCTTGACTATGGTTTTCCCATTGCTTCCCGTAATACCAATTACCGGAATGGAAAATTGCGATCGATGTGCGGCCGCCAGCTGCTGTAAGGCAGTAACGGCATCGGCAACTTTGATAAAGTTGGCCAATGGAAAAGGCGTAGTCTCTATGTTTTGAGTAATAACAAAACTGCGCAGGCCTTTTTGATAAAGTGCCTCTATATAGTCGTGGCCGTTTCTACGCGGTGTTGCAATAGCAAAGAACAGGGAGCGGGCCGGAGAAAATGCACGTCGGCTGTCAATGAGTAAATATTCTACAAGATGGTCCGTAACCACCGGCGATGTTGCGCCCATTAGCCTTATCACTTCTTGTATGGTATACAAAACAATTTGTTTATTGATCTGAGATACTATTATCCACTTGATCTGCCGGTAGTCCTTTTTTCTGGATAAAGAGGGAATAAAAAATAGATCCGCTTATGCAAATGGTAATTACACCCAAAGAAACAGCCACTTGAATTTGCTTTGGCATCCACTGGTTAATCCAGTGTTCTCCCAGCATTTTTATACCTATGAACACCAAGACAAGCGCAATCCCTTGCTGTAGATAATCAAATTTGCTTACCGCACTTCTCAATAAAAAGAAAAGCGATCGCAGGCCAAGTACGGCAAAAATGTTGGAAGTATAGATCACAAATCGATCGCGCGAAATCCCTATAACCGCCGGAATAGAATCCAGCGCAAAGATCAAATCAATGGAAGCTAGCATGATGATTACCACAAACAAAGTAGTGTAAACCGGTTTTCCGTTTTCCCGAATCATGAATTTTCCTCCACCATCGTGCGGAGCCAATGGTAAAAAACGCTTCAAGAATAAATACACCTTGCTATTTTGGGGATCGAACTCTTCTTGCTCGTTAGTCTTGAACATGTTAAATCCAGTGTATACTAGAAACACGCCAAAAACATATAAAATCCAATGGAATTTTTCCACCAGCACAACGCCAACGGTAATAAAAATAATTCTGAACACAATAGCCATGAGAATGCCAATCAACAATACGCGTCCATAATTTTTTTCCTTTACCGCAAAAGCAGAGAAGATCAGAATAAACACAAATATGTTATCGACGCTTAAGCTCCATTCCATTAAATAGGCGCTTAGGTACTCCAACGCTAATTGTTGACCTTTCTCCGCCCACACATAAACAAAAAAAGCAAGGGCAAGGCCCACCCAAAAAAATGTTTGCTTTAAGGCCTGCCGTATAGAGATCGTTTGGTCTTTTTTACTCATCAGCCCTAAATCAAAAAATAAAGCCAATAATAATACCAGGGCAAATATCAGATAGCTGATTTGATCAATGTTCATAATGTCCGCAAAGTTAGGTGCTTAATACGCCAGTTGTCTTTTCCGTATCACTTGGAATAATATTCCTCCGGCAATGATCAGTAAAAGTGGAAATAGAATAAGCAGTAATTGCACCCACAGTTTGTATTGATTTAATTTTTCGCCATCGAGTAATCTCAATCTGATTTCTTTAGCGCGTAATTGACTAATTGCAGGATTACTTATTAGATACTCCACACTGTTCAGTAAAAATTCTTTGTTGGCAACCGGGATAAAGTACCGACCAGCCCCTCCCCCTGTCTGGTATTCAAAAAAAGTGTAGGGATTCCATCCCATCTCTGTGGGCACCAAGGGTGCTTGAGGATCGTATGTGCCCTGCTGATCTACATCAGGAATGTAATCGTTCAAGACCAAGTCTCCATCGGCCACTAATAAAACACCGCCCTGTGATGATTGCGCAATAAAGGGAATTCCAGCACGCTTCATTGAGTCTGCCTGAGCACCAAATATTCGGTTTCTAAAAAGCGAAGGGATTTTTCCTTCCAGCAGCATGGCTACGGGAACCTCGCTGCGGTTGAATGATTTATTTTCCGGAATAGTACTGTTTTCGTTCAAAGAAATCAAAGCAGGCGTGCTGATAGTACGTGCTTGTGTAGAACTGGCCAAGAGTGGGGTTTTGCTGACACCAGGCGCTTCAACCGTATCTATGGAATTAGCAAATCGCAAACCCACATAACCAGCTGTCTTCAATTTATTATCTGCCGCAGGTGCACTTGCCAACGGAAAGTAGTTCCAAGGTAAAAATTCATTCTGCGGTTGATCGGTAGTACCTCCTACTTGAATATAACTTACCTCACACCGAAGGTCCATCACCAGGTCAGGATTTATTCTGGCACCATATCTAAAAAAAAGATCTCCTAGATTAAGGTCTCGGTCAAAAGCAACAATAGTGGGTTTTCGGCCAAAGCTATCCATCTCTGCAACCAGATTATCGATAAAGCAGAGCAATCTGCCCCCACGCATTACAAACTGATCAATTTTTAATTTATCAGCCTCACTGAATTGGAGCGTTGGTTTTACCAGCATCAACAGATCAACACCGGCTGGCACAGCTGGCTGACGGGTAAGGTCCAGTGTGCGTAACTCATAATCCTTTTGCAAAGCCATGCGCAACTGATAGGTACGTTGATCAGTGGGCTGGCCATGGCCAATTTCATAGGCAATTCCTGGCTTACGTGGATGTAAAAGTTTATCGATTACACTGGTAAATTGAAATTCCAATAAAGCTTCAGCCCTATTTATTTCTGTTTGTGAAATAGCTCTGCTGGCACCAGGCAGCAGTGTAACCAAAGCATGTTGTCCTTTGTATTGAACCAATGCAACAGGAAATAATATATTACTGCTTTGTCCGGCTTTTTTTTGAACGGTCAGATTAATATTTAATGCCCCCAAAGAAAGCAATGAATCTCTCCAGAGTTTGCCCTTTCCAACTTCTTCCAGTGGCGAAACAAATCGATATTGAAAAAAACCGGGGTTTTGTTTTTGTAACAAAGAAAGAAACTGTTCAGTGCTGGTGGCTAGTTTTTTAAAGCCTGAAGGAAATTCTCCTTTTAAAAAAACCGTGACCTCAATAGGGTCATTTATTTCTTTCAGTTGTTGACGGGTAACTTTATCGATAGTGTATCTGTTCTCCTCCGTTAGATCCAATCGCCAATCAGAAAGTGAAGCCATGCTATTCAATAAAACAAGGGCAAGGATTATTCCCAACCGGTTTGCCAATATTTTGTGTAGTATTTTTTTCATTTATCGAACACGGAGATTGTGGAGGGTAAATAAAAACAATAACAACAACAACGAACCGAAATAAACCAAGTCCCCAAGCACCAATAAACCACGGCTTATGCTTCTGTAATGAAAATCAATTCCCATCCACTCTATCAAATAATCCAATCCTGCAGGAATACCCGGGATCAGACTGATAGCATGAAAGCCATAATAAAGTACCGCCATAAATATCAGGGCCAACAAAAAAGCAACAATGGTATTGGCGGATAAACTACTACACCATATTCCTATAGCAGTAAACACCGCTGCCAAAATATAAAGTCCCAGATATGAACCCATAGTGGCACCCCAATCTAATCCGGGACCGGCAGAAAGCTCCTGCAATAAAAAAGCATAAAAAAAAGTAGGCATTAATGCTATAGCCACCACAGTGAAAGCGCTCAAGTATTTTCCCATCAATAATTGCCAAAAAGTGAGCGGCTGTGCAAGCAGCACTTCCCATGTACCTGTTCTGAATTCCTCTGCAAAACTCCACATGGTGATAGCGGGTGCCAATAGCAAAAGTATCCAGGGCGAAAGTTCAAAAAACCGATCTAATGTAGCGTACCCAAAATCAAGAATATTATCTTCAAACACAAATAACACCAATCCATTCACGATTAAAAAAATAACAATGGCAATAATGCCACTCAGGCTGCTGAAAAATTGAGAAATTTCCTTTCTGTATAAAGCCCACATATACTGCTAAATTACTAAGATCGCTACAACAATAAAGCCGCTTTGTAAAAAGCGGCTAATCTTTAAAAGGCTTTAACAGATTTAAACAGCAAAACTCTCTCCACACCCACAGGTACGGCTTGCGTTGGGGTTACTGAAAAAGAATCCTTTTCCATTCAATCCATCTGAAAAATCAAGTGTAGTATTAACCAGGTATAAAAAACTTTTCAAATCCGTTACTACACGAATACCATTGTCCTCAAATTCCTGATCCATGGGTTTTTTCTCATTGTCAAAATCCAGCTTATAGCTAAGACCTGAACAACCTCCGCCCACCACGCCAACTCTTAAAAAATAAGTTGGATCAGTGGCAACTCCTGCATCTATCATGAGTTGATTTACTTTTGCGCGCGCTTTATCACTTACATAAATGGTATTAGCCATTTCTGCAGGGGCAACAGAGGCGGTTATTGTTTCAGTAGACATGTATTATTCAACTAATTAATGAATAGCGCTCTCTTCAAATTGCAATTCTTCCAACCCATTTTTTTTACGGTAATCATTTATAGCCGCCTTGATTGCATCTTCGGCTAATACTGAGCAGTGAATTTTTACGGGAGGAAGATTCAACTCTTCCACAATGGTCATGTTATCAATCTTTACCGCATCCTCCACAGATTTACCCTTTAGCCATTCTGTAGCCAGAGAAGAAGAGGCAATAGCAGAGCCACAACCAAAAGTCTTGAACTTAGCGTCACGGATAACCCCTGTAGCTTCATCTACTTCAATTTGTAAACGCATTACATCTCCACACTCGGGAGCACCCACCAATCCGGTTCCCACGTTGTTTTTGCTTTTATCCAGTGTTCCCACGTTTTTGGGATGCTGATAATGATCAATTACTTTTTCTGAATATGCCATAGTATAAAATTATTAATTAATGATGCGCCCACTCAATGGTATTAATGTCAATGCCCTCTTTGAACATTTCCCAAAGTGGACTCATTTCTCTTAATTTGTTCACCGTATTGGTTACCTGTTCGATAGTATAATCAATTTGTTCCTCTGTGGTAAAACGTCCTAAACCAAATCGAAGCGAACTATGTGCTAGGTCGTCTCCGAGACCCAGTGCTTTCAGTACATAAGATGGTTCCAACGACGCAGAGGTACAAGCAGACCCGGAAGAAAGCGCAATATTTTTATTAAAGCCCATCATCAGCCCCTCTCCTTCTACGTATTTAAATGAAATATTAGAAACATGCGGCAGTCTGCTTTCTTTGTCGCCGTTGAGATAAGACTCTTCTATCTTAAGTAATGCATTTTCCAGTTTATCTCTAAGCAAACCAATGCGCTTGGCATCCGCCTCCATTTCCTGCATACAGATCTCACAGGCTTTACCAAACCCCACAATGCCAGGTACATTAAGCGTACCGCTTCGCATGCCGCGCTCATGTCCACCACCATCGATCTGCGCTGTTACTTTTACACGAGGATTTTTACGACGAACATATAAAGCGCCCACCCCTTTAGGGCCATACATTTTGTGCGCAGTGAATGCCATCAGATCAATGCCATCGTTTTTAACATCAACTGGAATTTTTCCAACCGCTTGAACTCCGTCTGTAAAAACCAATACCCCATGTGTGCGCGCAATAGCGCTGATCTCAGGTATGGGCATCACGGTTCCAATTTCGTTATTGGCATACATGATGGCAATGAGAATGGTACTAGGTTTAATGGCGGCTTCCAGTTGTGCCAAATCAATCAAACCGTTTGGCTTTACGTTCAGGTAAGTTATTTCCGCTCCTTCTTTTTCCAGGTGACGACAGGTATCCAGAACCGCTTTATGCTCGATGTTGCAAGTGATAATATGATTTCCCTTGCTGGCATACATTTCATAAACCCCCTTAATAGCCAGATTATCGCCCTCGGTAGCCCCTGAGGTAAAGATGATTTCTTTAGGGTCAGCACCGATTAATTTAGCCACCTGCTCGCGGGCTATATCTACAGCCTCCTCGGCCTGCCATCCAAAAGGGTGGTTACGGCTGGCCGCATTTCCAAACGCATTGGTAAAATAAGGCACCATGGCTTCCACAACACGGGGGTCGCAGGGAGTAGTGGCATTGTGATCCAGGTATATAGGCAGTTTTAACATATTCACTTTCAGCTTAATCCTCTAGTACCCACAAAATTATCTCAAAAATGTCTTGAGCTAATTGGTTAATTTCATGTTTAGAAATAAATTACCTATTTCGTAAATGCAGTAATTGGTTTACAATGAATAAAATAGAGCATATTGGCATAGCGGTAAGGTCTTTGGAGGAAGCCATTCCCCGATATGAGCAACTTTTACAGACCCCATGCTACAAAACAGAAAAAGTGGAAAGCGAACAAGTCAATACTGCGTTTTTTAAGTTGGCCGAATCCAAAATAGAATTGATAGAAAGCACCGATCCTTCTGGGGTCATCGCCAAATTCATTGAAAAAAGAGGCGAAGGCCTGCATCATACGGCCTACGACGTAACCGATATTGAGGCCGAAATGTGCCGTTTAAAAGAAGCCGGATTTGTGCTATTGAACGAAAAACCCAAAAAAGGGGCGGATAACAAATGGGTTTGTTTTGTTCACCCTAAAACTACAAACGGGGTGTTGATAGAGCTTTGTCAGGAAATTTGTTGATCGGCACCCGTGCCTGATAATCCCAGTTTTTCAACGGCAGCCTGTGCTGCCAATTGTGAAGCGTCTTTTTTATTGAATGCCTTTCCTTCTGCCAGGGGTTGTCCATCTATCACAGCTGCCACAGTAAATAATCGTCTACTGCCTTCTAATTTTTCATCGATGGTTTCAAATTCCAATGTGCTTCCGTTTCGGCTTGCCCAGCCATACAACTTGTTTTTGAAATTATACTCCTTGCTCTCCAGCTGGTCAACGAACATATGGGGCAGGATGATGTTTTTCATCACCCAACTTTCTGTTTTCTTATACCCTATATCCAAATAGACCGCGCCAATCAATGCTTCGAGCGTGTTTCCAAAAATATGACTGCTTCTAAGTGAAAAATCAGCTCTGTTGAAACGAATAATTTTTTTCAATCCCATGCGCAAAGCAATATGATTGAGTTGTTGGCGATTCACCATTTTACTGCGCATTTCAGTCAGGTATCCTTCCCCTTTATACGGGTAGCGCTTAAAAAGATAATCCGCAACCAAGGCACTGAGTATGGCATCTCCGAGATACTCCAGCCTTTCATTATTTTGATCTGTATTTTCTCCTTGAGACCGGTGGGTCAATGCTGTTTCGTACAATTCCAGAGAATGCGGATAGTACCCAAGTAAATGAGACAGTTCTCTGATAAAAGAATTTTTCTTTTTAAATCTAGACAAGAATGTAAACCAACGTACAAACACTAGGGTTGATATTTCTTGGCAATCATACAAGCATTGTGCCCGCCAAAACCAAAGGTGTTACTTAATGCAGCACGCACGGTTTTTTGTTGAGCCTTGTGGAATGTAAAGTTTAACCTGGGATCAATTTCCGGATCGTCTGTAAAGTGATTAATTGTAGGTGGAATGATATCGTGCACCACCGCCATAATGCTGGCTATGGATTCAATCACCCCTGCTGCTCCTAAACAATGCCCGGTCATAGACTTGGTGGCACTGATATTTAAAACATAAGCATGCTCTCCAAATACCTGCGTGATGGCTTTTACTTCGGCACCATCTCCAACGGGAGTGGAGGTACCATGCGTATTGATATAATCAATTTCGTCAGCGCGCATTCCCGCATCTTCCAACGCAGATAACATTACATTTTTAGCACCCAATCCCTCCGGATGTGGGGCAGTAATATGATAAGCATCAGCGGTGGCTCCACAACCTGCAATCTCTGCATAGATTTTTGCTCCTCTGGCTATAGCGTGATCTAAAGATTCCAATACTAACACGCCTGCCGCTTCTCCCATAACAAATCCATCACGGTCCTTATCATAAGGGCGGCTGGCCGTGGCGGGGTCATCATTACGTTCGCTCATCGCTTTCATTGCATTGAATCCTCCTACACCCGCTTCATTAATAACGGCTTCGCTTCCTCCGGTTAAAATAATATCTGCTTTGCCAAGCCGAATAAGATTGAAGGCATCCATAATAGCATTGGTGCTACTGGCGCAGGCACTCACCACGGCAAAATTGGGACCCCTCAGATTGTGGCGCATACTAATCTGACCCGCTGCAATATCAAGAATCAGCTTTGGGATAAAGAAGGGATTAAAGCGAGGCGTTCCATCTCCTTTTGCAAAATCAATAATCTCATTTTGGAAAGTTGTCATTCCCCCTATTCCACTAGCAAACACCACTCCTACTCTATCCGGATTAATATTTTCTTTATTTAGTCCGGCGTCTTGCATTGCCTGATCACTTACAGCAAGGGCCAGTTGTGCAAATCGATCCAATTTGCGTGCCTCTTTTTTTTCCAGATATTGTGTTGGGTCAAATCCTTTGATTTCACAGGCAAAACGCGTGCGGAATTTGGATGCGTCAAATTGTGTAATAGGACCGGCACCGGATACTCCATTTATCAAACCCTGCCAGTATTCTTCTAAAGTGTTGCCGATTGGGGTGATAGCACCCATACCCGTTACTACAACGCGCTTCAATTGCATAGTGGAAAGTTAAATGAGTTTTATTAAAAAAACCGCCTTCCTTAATACTGCGTGTAAAAAAGAAGGCGGTGCAATTTATTTCCTGTTCAGGAAAAAGAAAAATTGTAGCAAGATTACTTGGCGTGCTCCTCGAGATAAGTGATGGCTTGACCAACGGTTGTAATGGTCTCAGCTTGCTCATCAGGGATGGAGATGTTGAATTCTTTTTCAAACTCCATGATCAACTCGACGGTGTCCAATGAATCGGCTCCAAGATCATTAGTGAATGAAGCTTCAAGGCTTACTTCAGCTTCTTCAACACCCAGTTTGTCAACGATGATCTTTTTTACTCTTGATGCAATGTCTGACATGTTTTTTTGGTTTGGTTTACAGTTTGCAAAAATATACTATTTGCGCAAAAACCACCTCTAATAAGTATTATTTATCCATAAAAGTTAAACGATTGGTAACGAGGGATTCAGCGGCCTATTGGCCCCTATTCCAGGCAATGCAGGACAATGAGGGGAGAAAAAGCTCTAAAAATTGTTGTATTTTGAACAATATGGCACTTCAGCTTATTGAACACGGAAGCCCCGAGTATCAGCAAATGCTGAACCTGCGGAATTTGGTTTTACGTAAACCTCTTGGGCTTGAATTTGATCCTGTTGAGCTGGATAAGGAAAATCATAATATTTTAATTGGAGCCTTTGAGGATAAGGATATACTAGGTTGTTGTATGTTGATAGAGGAAAACCCGACTACCCTACGTCTTCGTCAAATGGCTGTTTACAACGAAAAACAAGGAAAAGGGATAGGGCGGGCTATGATGAACTTTGCAGAAAACCTGGCCAGAGAACGGGGATACAAAACGCTGAATATGCATGCCCGCAAAAACGCAGTAGGCTTCTATGAAAAAATGGGCTATCAGGTTACCAGCCATGAATTTACTGAAGTAACCATTCCACATGTAGTAATGGAGAAAAAACTGTAGCCGATTAATTAGTTACGGGAAATCTTAAGATCAGTTTCCATCACTGACCAACTGGCAATATTTTCTCCATTGATTCCCACAAAATCAGTTGTTAATTTTCGATTTCCTCGAGGGCCACTTATAGTAATACGGCCGTAATTCTGTTTTTGGTCAACTCCTACAATGCGGCTTTGATTGTTTTTTTCTTCCTTCCCAAACGAATGCGTACCGGAAGTCAATGGAGAAACCGTAATATCATACAAGGGGTAAAGCCCAGGACGTTCCAATTTGATAATTTCACTATGATGACGATCTCCCGTTAAAAAAATTACTCCATTAACTGGATTTGCAGCTAAGAACTGAAGAAACTCCTGATACTCGGCCGGAAAGCGTCCCCACCGATCAAATGGAGAAACCGGATTGAGTACCTGACTTCCCACGGTTACAATCTTAAACGTTGCATTACTTTCCAACAAAGCCCCTTTCAACCATTGGAGTTGCTGACGTCCAATCATGGTTTTTTCAGGATTAGGTTTTCCTTGTATAGAATCCAATGCGTCGTCAGCGCTTCTCCACCAACGATCATCGAGCATAAAAAAATCTGCATCAGCCCAGGATAGTTTGGTATAGATACCCTGTCCGTTTTCGCCGGCAGAGGCATTGGGAAAATAACTGGTAAATACTTTTCTGCTGGCTTCTTTAAGATGATAAGCAGCACCTGAATTGTTGGGACCGTAATCATGGTCGTCCCAAATTCCTACTTGCGTCATTGATTTAAGAAAGGGCTGAAGTAAGGGAGTAGAACGATCTTTGCTGGCACGATACCAGAGCCCCCATTCGCTATAATAGTCTACTTCACGGGTATACCAAGCATCTCCTAACCACATCATAAAGGCAGCCTTTTCCTTAGCCATGGGTTCAAATATGGAAGGATCCTTTCCATAAGGAGCTCCAGGCCTGTCGTAAGCAGATTCGTTGAAGTAAGAACAAGAACCGGTCAAAAAACTAAAATCAGGAACGGGTTCGCGATATTGCCATAATTTTTTTGTGGTGAACGTTCCGCTTGCTTTGGTGGGTTTATCATTGGCAAGGATCACATACTCATAGGTTGTATTGGGCTCTAGTCCGCCTACGGTAAATGTGATTGGGTTAAAATCGTTGCCTAACTGGCCTTTGTAATTAATGGTACGCGAATTAGTTTCGCCTTTTTTATTAATGCTTATGGCCGCTTTTGAAACAGATGGGGATAGTTCAACCCAAATTTTTGCATCTTTTAATTCAATGATCCCTAACATGGGGCCTGATACAATCTGAGAAAAGCCAACGCTGGGAATCAGCGAAACAAGTAATGATAAGATTAGAGAAAAGCGTATCATGAGATATGTTTTGGCAAAACTAGCCTTGTCTACTTATTTATCATCTGCTTAGCCTCAATGCTTAAGGTAGCATGGGGTACCGCACGAAGACGAGCCTTATCCACCAGCTTACCGGTAACTCGGCAAATACCATAAGTTTTGTTTTCGATGCGCATCAAAGCTTTTTCCAAATGATCAATAAAAGTAATTTGGCGGCTGGCCATTTGACTCAATTGCTCTCTTTCCATACTAACACTACCATCTTCCATGGTCATATAACGAGCGTCGTCCATATCACCACCTTCATCTCTACGAGTGATTAATCCTTGTAGGTAAGACAATTCTTTTTTAGCCGCATCTAATTTTCTGACAATAATTTCTCTGAACTCATTCAAATCTGCGTCTGAATATCGCTGTGATGGTCCAGCATGTGCAGCCTCGGCTTTATTGGCATCCAATATAGATTTGGTAAAATCCGGCTCATATTTTACAGCGGATTTTGTAGTAGTCTTAGGGATAACCACTTTGGTTGGTTTTGGTGGTTCCTTTTTAGTTACAGGCTTTACTTTAGCTTTTATGGACACAAAAGAAAGCGGATCTCCCTTTTTGGGCATAGGAGGCGGGGGTGGCACAGGCGCTGGCTTTGCAGCAGTCGCAGGTGCAGGTTTTGCCGCAGAAACAGGCAAAGACTTGGCAGCAGGAGCTTTGGTAGCTGTAGCTGTGGATGGCTTAGGGGCCACTTTGGCAACTGTAGCTGCTTTTTGAGGGGCAGCTTTCTTAGCCACCGGTTTTGCAGGAGCTGTTTTTTTTGCAGCAGCTTTCTTAGCCACCGGTTTTGCAGGAGCTGTTTTTTTTGCAGCAGCTTTCTTGGCCGCTGGTTTTGCAGGAGCTGTTTTTTTTGCAGCAGCTTTTGCAGGCGCTGCTTTTTTAGGAGCAGGCTTTTTGGCTGCTGAATGAGCGGCCTTTGCAGGTGCTTTTTTAGCTACGGGCTTTTTAGAAGCTGCGGGCTTTGTGTTTTTCTTTGGAGTAGGTTTTTTCTTAACTGCCATGACTTAGCCTTTTTTTGTTACTTGTACCTGAAGGGTTTCTTCGTTAATTTCTATGGTTGTTGTATTTGCCATTTCATTGGAAAATTCCAGCGTGTCTGCAAGAATTTCGTCGCAAATATAGGTTTTAAAGGACGCAAGTGAACTGGTTAAATCAGCAGAGGCCTGAACCTTAACAAGTACCCGGTCTGTTAGCTCAAATCCAGCATCTTTTCTGATTTTCTGAATACGATTTACAAACTCTCTTGCGTGACCTTCTGATTCCAGTTTTGGAGTTACGGTAATATCAAGCGCTACGCTTAATTTCCCTTTTCCAGCCACCGTCCAGCCTGGAATATCCTCGCTACTGATCTCGGTTTCCGCAAGTTGCAATACTAGGGTTTCACCTTCTACTTGCAAATTAATTTGTCCTTCTTTTTCTAACAATGTTATCTGATCCTGTGAAAAATCGGTTAATGCTGCAGAGACCGCCTTCATTTTAGGACCCAGCTTTTTCCCCAAAGCAATAAAATTGGGCTTGATTTTCTTTTTAATAAAAGTGTTATCAGGGCTCAAATATTCAACGGACTTCACATTTACTTCTGCCTTGATCAGGTCCTCTATACGTTGTAATTGTGCTTGCATCGAAGCATTGAGCACAGGGATCAACACCCGTTGTAAGGGTTGTCTAACCTTAATGTTAACTTTTTTACGTAAGGATAAAACAAGCGAAGAAACATCCTGTGCCAGTTGCATACGCTCTTCCAAAGACTGATCAATAAAGGAAAGGTCTGCAACTGGATAATTGGCATGATGAACAGATTCCGCATTATTATGATGAGTAACTGCGTTCAATTGCAGAAACAGCGCATCACTGAAAAAGGGCGAGATGGGAGCCATTAACCGAACCACTGTTTCTAAGCACTCATAAAGTGTTTGATAGGCACTGATTTTATCGGTACTGTATTCGCCCTTCCAAAAACGTCTGCGACAAAGTCGAACGTACCAATTGCTCAATTGCTGGTCTACAAAATTCTCAATGAACCTGCCCGCCTGTGTGGGTTCGTAATCATTCATGGCGGCTGTTACTTGTTGTATCAATGTGTGTAAGGAAGAGAGGATCCAACGATCAATTTCTGGTCTTTGGGATAGTGGAACAGTAGATTCTTTATAAGAGAATCCATCTACATTAGCATAGAGCGCAAAAAACTGATAAGTATTGTAAAGCGTACCAAAGAATTTACGTTGCACTTCTTTGATACCCTCGAGATCAAATTTTAAATTATCCCAAGGTGATGCATTGGTGATTAAATACCAGCGTGTAGCATCGGCTCCAAAAGATTCAATGGTCTGGAAGGGATCTACTACATTTCCCAACCGTTTACTCATTTTATTTCCATTCTTATCCAATACCAATCCATTACTAACTACAGTTTGGTAAGCAACAGAATCAAAAAGCAAACCGGCAATGGCATGCAGTGTGTAGAACCAACCACGGGTTTGATCTACTCCTTCTGCAATAAAACTGGCAGGAAAAGCTTCTGCGCTAATGGTGCCATTGAGTGCATGATATTGGAAGAAGTTTTCCGGACTTAAAGGACCAAATTGATTAGAGGAAGTATCGGGCAATCCCCATTGTGCATAGGGCATTGCTCCTGAATCAAACCAAACATCAATCAGGTCGGGAACCCGGTGCATGGGTTTTCCGGATGGACTCACTAAAACAATTTGATCAACAAATGGTTTGTGTAAATCCGATATAAGTTTTTCTATTTGTTGTGCAAGGTCAGTTTGTCCTTTTTTACAATTGCCGCTTACAAAACCAGCTTCTACGCTTTTAGTAAGTTCCTCTCGGAGTTGAGCGATGGTGCCAATGCAAATTTGTTCTTCTCCGTCTGCTGTTTTCCAAATTGGCAATGGAGTTCCCCAATAGCGGCTTCGACTTAGATTCCAATCCACCATGTTTTCTAACCAGTTTCCAAAGCGTCCTTCGCCAGTGGATTTAGGCTTCCAGTTGATGGTTTTGTTAAGGGCCACCATTTTATCTCTTACAGCCGTGGTGCTAATAAACCAGGCATCGAGAGGATAATATAAAATGGGTTTATCTGTGCGCCAGCAATGTGGGTAATTGTGCTGGTACTTCTCAACCCGAAATGCTCGATTTTCTTTTTTAAGTTTTATGGCAATGTCAACGTTTACGTCAACATAATCAGTTTGATTTTTGTAATCCTTTACATAGCGTCCACTGAACTCTCCTACTCCCTCCACAAATTTTCCCTCACGATCTACCAGTGTAAGAATTCCAATTCCATACTTTTTGCCCACCTTATAATCGTCTGCCCCAAAAGCTGGCGCCGTATGTACAATTCCGGTTCCATCCTCAGTGGTTACAAATGAATCCAATAAAACTTGAAAGGGTTTTGCCCCCGGAGTGATTAGCTCAATAGCTACAGTTGTATTTGCCTCGAAGGGAAGTAATTGCTGGTACCGCGCTCCCTCCAATTGAGATCCCTGAAAACGAGTGATTACTTTCCAAGGGAATATTTTTGTTTTTTCGTCAATGGCTGCAAAGTTGCCATTCTCTCCTTCGGGTTTAAAATATTTTCCAATCAACTCAGTAGCCAATACCACATTGATGGGCAATTGCGTGTAAGGATTGATGGTTTGAACTAATGCATACTCTATAGATGCGCCCATGGTCAATCCGAGGTTAGAGGGAAGAGTCCAGGGTGTTGTGGTCCAGGCCATCAAGAATACTTCTGAAGAAGGCAGTGCCTTTATTGCATCAAATAAAAATGTGGATGGTCCTTGGTTCAACAAGTTAAACAGCGCCACACAGCTGGTATCTTTTACATCCTTATAGGTGCCTGGTTGGTTGAGTTCATGCGAACTCAACCCTGTTCCTGCAGCAGGAGAATAGGGTTGAATGCTAACACTTTCATAGAGAAGCCCCTTTTTGTATAATTCACTGAGCAACCACCATAAGGTTTCGATATATTCATTCTTAAAGGTGATATAGGAATCGTCCAGATCAACCCAATAGCCCATTTTACGAGTAATATCGTCCCACTTGTCTTTGTAGCGAAGCACAGCTTCTCTACACTTCTTATTGTACTCTTCAACCGAGATTTTTACGCCAATGTCTTCCTTAGTAATTCCTAATTCCTTTTCCACCCCCAGCTCAATAGGCAAACCATGTGTGTCCCATCCCCCTTTTCGTTTTACCTGAAAACCTTGCATGGTTTTGTAGCGGCAAACCAAGTCCTTTAGGGTGCGTGAAATAACGTGATGAATCCCGGGCATTCCATTGGCACTGGGCGGACCTTCAAAAAAAACAAAGGATGGAGCCCCTTCACGCAGGGACACACTCTTCTCAAAAGTCTGTTTTTCAGACCATTGCTTCAAAATCTCCTGCTCAATAGCAGGTAGATTTAGACCCGTTAATTCTTTGTATTTCACACTCATAAGCCTCGAAGAGATCCTCACATAAATGGCGGGATCAGCTATTAAGTGTGCAAAGGTACCAACTCTTAGTCAACGATAATAATGCCTTTGGCAGTTACGCGTACTTCTTTTTTAGGCTCTTTTATCTGGTCAATTTCGGCTTGAGTTTTTTTAGCATCCTCAGCATAATGCTTTAGCTCAGCCACGGTAGTAGTTTTCATAATCACTTCTCCTTCTACAACTACCGTTTTACCCTTGGCCGCTACGGGAAGGAAAAATGCATAATCCTTCATTTTAACCATCACTTCTTCTCCTTCTGAAACCTCCAGTTTTAACCAGCATCCTTTTTTAGCACATACATCCGTTACCTTGGCTGTGAATTTTACATTGGCAAAATCGTTTCCGCCCTTTACTTTTTTTACCACATCTGTAAAGGATAAGGCATCCGCTGTAGTAATTTTTTCGCCATAGGTTTCACCGGGCTTTGCCTCTCCCACAGGAGGCTGTGCAACAGTAAGTAAAGCAATACTCATGCAAATCAAACTGGATAATAATTTTTTCATACGAGAGGTATTAAGTGGGAGTAAAATTAATTGATTTTTGTTTTCTTAAGTTGAAAGGTCCGAGATAGATTAAATCCAAATCGAATCTGTCCTTTGCCCCATTGACCAGTGGTTTCAGTGATAAAAGCTCGTTCATTCATACCAATGGAATTAGTCACATGCAATTGGAAAACGTGTCCACCGGTTTCAATATCCAGCCCAATTGACAAAGGATTATAGAATCCAGAAGCAGGCATACCCACCAACACATGAGTGTAATCCCAGGTCAATGCCGTGCGTTTAGATAATTTAAGACGCCCTCCCACGCCCATGGCAAAAATATCATTGGGGTCGTTAGCCGCTTGCACCAGATTTTTATGCACTACGGTTGGCATCAGCTGAAGCGTGAAGCTTTCATTAAACTTACGTCCCAGGATAGCTTGATGATAAAAGGCAAGTCGGGAAGTGAAATAATTTTTACGAGCAGGATCCGACCAAGGCAATCCATCTACTGTAATACCAGAAACAAAAGCTAATGTTACTGGCGAACTCCAAGGGCCTGTAGATTGACGTATCGGTGCGTATTTGATAAAGGCATCAACTTCTTTTTTAAAAGTACTACGACCAACTCCAACCATTAAGTTATGCAAGATGCCAAAATCAAAACTCATTCGCATACTGGCTTGATCCAGTCCAAAAAAGTTTTTATACCCTTGGTCGAGAGTGCCAAACCGATGCAGAATTCTAAAATCCATGGTACCTGGATTTAAAAACTCCATAGCATGGGAATTGATTACTCGCGGAGATTTAAATGCATATTTAATCCGCTCCTTTTTGGGCTTTTCTTCGCCCAACAGACTTAATAAATCATCCTGCGCTTGTATTCCTGTTGAAAAAAGTAAAAGAAAAAGAAAAGCAAATAGTTGTTTGTGCATTATTAAAATATTTAACCGTACTTAACTCTTTAATGGTTCCAGGTTGCAAGCCACTTCAATTTTAGCCGCTTTGTTCACCTTGTCTGCTACCAAACTCGGAATATCCACTTTGTAGTCAGTTAGTAACACGGAAAAACTGGCTGTTGCATTAACACTACCATCCTGCACTACAATTTTGCCTGATGCTTCTACATCATTGGTTTGACCATGTATGGTAAGTTTTCCTTTTACGGTAACCGCATAGGTTCCGTTCTTGGTGTAATTGACCGTAGCATTATTTGACACCACCCCTTTGAATTCGGCTTTTGGAAATTTATCGCTCTCCATATAGTTTTCATTAAAATGCTCTTGCATCAAGGCACGTTCAAAAGTGAAGCCCTTGATTAATACAGCAAATTGCATGTTTCCATTAGCCACATCAAGCACACAGGTGACTGTTCGATTTACAGCCTGAATGGTTTCCGGAGAAGAGGGTGCTGTTGCGTTGAAATCAATTCGCCCTGCTTTTGTAAAAAACTTTTGCGCATTAGCCAGATTTACTAAACAGACGCTTAGCAATAAGATGAAAAATGATTTTTTCATAGCCAGATTTTTTATTTTTTAATAATAGCACAACGCACCAATGTAACATCTGATCCAAGTAAAGGATCTGCCAGGAAACCGGTACAAACCCCACGAACAGTAACGCCCCCTCCTGACTCTAAGCCACTTGCTTGTTCACTAAAAATACTGTCAACACTGCACCTAACGGAGGAAAGTGAACCATCATCACCCAAGGTAACTGTATATAATCCCGTCTGGTCCTTGCTCACGGCACGAATGGCCCCCTCTACTTCTATAACTCGATTCAAATATTGTTGATTGGCTTTTGCTTCGTTTTCCTCGAAGTCTCCCAATAAAGTAGCCGTATTGGTTACAAAATCAGCCGGTGAGTTTTCCATGCTGGCCGGCTTTCGATTATATTCTGTATACGCATACCAGCCTCCCAGTGCAGCAGCTAGCAACACAAGGGGAACAATGATTTTGAGTTTCTTTTTCATAATTTAATTTAATTATTCAGCATACCCCCATCAATCCATTTTTTTATTGTAGCTATCTGGCAGTTACTCAGTTTAGCGGCACCTTTTGGCATAGGAGAAAAGCCACTGGCGTAGCTTATGGTTCCATGCAATTTTCCATTTTGTGCCATGGCTTTATCAGCAGCGTAGGTTCCCATTAATTGATTGCCTGAAGGAGAACTTCCGGAATGACAATTATAGCAACTGGCTCTTAAAATGGGAACCACTTTTTGTGCATAGGAAACCGTACCGACAGAATCCGTACAGGGCTGATTAGTACCAGCACCGTATAAGACTTCTTCATGATCGTAATAACAGGCTGTAAGGGTAAGCAGGACTGCTCCAGCAAGGAAATAGGATAATTTATTTTTCATGGCTATACAATCAATTGTTCAATGATCCGGTTGCAATCCAGCGACTAACCTGTGTTATTTCGCAATTAGAAAGTTTTGCACTGTTTTTAGGCATGGGAGAAAAACCAGATTGATGAGCAATGCTCCCCAACAATGTCCCGTTCAACGCTACGGCCCTGGTTCCGATATAAGTAGATACATCCACATTGCCACCAAGATTACCCGGCTTATGACAACCTACACATTTATTATCCATGATAGGTTTAATCACAGCAGCGTATGTAAATTTTGATGTATCACAACTGCCAATGCAAGAATTATTTTTTGCCCCTTGATCAATCCACTTTCTAATTTTAGCGATCTGTGCTGTAGTCATTGGACTGAGTGGTGGCGGAGGCATGCGGTCACCTGGGTCTGTGGTTATGATAACTTTATATAATTTACTTTGAGGCGCATTGCCAGCTTTAACATACTTCATGATCTTAG
Organism: Bacteroidota bacterium; assembly: GCA_016868475.1. Classification (GTDB taxonomy): domain Bacteria; phylum Bacteroidota; class Bacteroidia; order Chitinophagales; family Chitinophagaceae; genus JJ008. Next base: position 12,714 of record VGGU01000015.1, on the reverse strand, counting down.
TATAGTTGGTCAGCTCAACACCATCTGCGCGGGTTACCGCATCATGACAACCGCTCATAGCACAATTGGAAGCAATAATGGGCATAACTTCATTGGTAAAATAAACGGTATCTGGGTTGCAATTGATACTTACTGTTGGAGGAGGAACACCCGCATTAGGGTCGGTAGGTTCATGCGTACACGCATAAATCCCACCAAACAAAACAACAACAAATAGGAAAACAGGAATTTTATTCATCCATAATGGGATTTGATATAAAGCTATTCAACGTAATTTATAAGATAATATTGTAAATAAAACTTTAGCAATTACCGTAGCAGTTCACAGGGTTTGCAGCCGGTATGTTTTTTAAATGCGGTAGAAAAATGGGAAATGGATGAATACCCCAGAGAAAGTGACACTTCCGTTACGGTATGTCCTTTTTCGTATAATAAAAACTTGGCGTGCTCCATGCGCAGGCCTTGATAAAAGTCAAATACCGTGGTGCCAAATAATTCTTTGAATCCTTTTTTCAGGTAGCATTCATTAATGGCTGCTTTACGGCTTAGCTCCTTGATGGTAATAGGATCCCCAATATGTTTGATCAAGATCTCGCGGGCTAACATGATCTTTTCCCGATCCGCCTCATTTTCCAGGAATTTGCAAGATCCCGTGTCTGCACTCTCTTCCCCCATCATGGTGTCCAATGTGTACAATAACAGCATTTGGATTTGCGCATTAATAAAAATGTTTTCCCTGGTATCGGTATAATTATGATTTAAGATGCTCTCTAATACTTCTATTGTTTTATCAGACAACAAGGCTGATTTTTTAAAAGGCAACGGATGTTTGAATTGAAGCACCTGGTCTAATAAACTTGTTGATTTTTTCCCTTTTATAAATTGGCCAACCTGGCTTGGTAAAAAGCGGAAGCTGACCAAATCAACAGACTCCACCCGTTCCAAACAAGTAGATACGGTAGTTAGCTGACAACTATCACAATTCTTAGTCTTTTGCTCACAATAAACTTTACCACTTAGGCAGTAGTGGAGTTCCAAGTAACACCCTGATTTGGCCGATTTCTGATAATGGTAGTCAAGCATCCCCATATCCTCCAGATCCCAATGGGGCTGTTTGTTGTAACGTTTAATGCTATATTGAATCGAACCGGGGATTTGTTGCACACGGCTATACAAAAGATCTTGATAATCAAGAGTGTATGCATTTTGTGTTGCCAATGCTACTATGTCAAATTGTGGATTCACCGCTGTAAAATTACTAATTAAAGTTATATTTGCCCCCTTACATGATTCATCCTCTTACCTACATTCACCCCAATGCAAAGGTGGCGCCTAATGTCAAGATCGATCCCTTTACGGTAATCCATCAAGACGTGCATATTGGCGAAGGCACCTGGATTGGTTCTAATGTAACCATTATGGAAGGGGCCAGGATTGGGAAAAACTGTAAGATCTTCCCTGGAGCCGTTATTGCCGCAACGCCGCAGGATATTAAGTTTGACGGGGAGTATTCAACCGTGCATATTGGCAACAACACTACCATTCGTGAATTTGTGACCATCAATCGGGGTACCAAGGATCGCGAAAAAACGGTCATTGGAAAAAACTGTCTCATCATGGCCTACTGTCACTTTGCACACGATTGCATAGTGGGAGATCATGTGATTACCAGCAATAACACACAGGTTGCCGGGCACGTGGTTATTGGTGATTGGTCCATTCTGGGAGGCATGTGTGCCGTTCATCAGTTTGTGAATATAGGAGCCCATACGTTTGTAAGCGGTGGTTCCTTAGTGAGCAAGGATATTCCGCCTTATATCAAAGCAGGTAGAAATCCCCTTAGCTATGCAGGAGTAAACTCAGTGGGGCTTAAGCGTAGAGGATTTAGTGTAGAACGCATCAATCAAATCTTGGATATTTATCGGGTGATCTATAATAAAGGACTCAATACGGCACAAGCCCTGGAATTTTTGGAAGAAGAAATGCCTGCCACCGACGAGCGTGACGAAATAGTCACTTTTATTCAGGAAAGTAATCGAGGAATCATCAAACGATTTATCAAAGGAGCAACTGATGACAATCTCGCTATCTGATCTCGGGAAGCGATTTAACAGAGACTGGATTTTCCGTCGTTTAACGTACAAATTCAGCGTAGGGAATAGTTATGCATTGATCGGTCCAAACGGGTCGGGGAAAAGCACACTGTTGCAGGTAATTGGAGGTGCATTATTTTTTAATGAAGGAACACTACAATACACAAATGCCTCTCAACAAATAATTAAGGACGAATGGGTATACCAGCAGGTTTCTTTCACTGCTCCTTATTTAGAACTGATCGAGGAAATGACAGGACAAGAGCTGTTGGATTTTCATCATTCTTTCAAGCCTTTTTTTACAGGAAAAAATAGTTCTTCAATTTTGGAAGAAGTTGGACTCAGCAATGCTGCCCACAAACAAATACGTTACTATTCCTCAGGGATGAAGCAACGATTAAAACTGGCACAAAGTTTTTTTTGTAATACCTCCGTGTTATTGCTGGACGAACCCTGTACCAATCTGGATCAAGATGGAATTGAATTGTATCATCGACTTTTATCTCTTTATACAAAGGACCGCATAGTGATTATTGCCAGCAATGATCTAGTGGAATACAAATTTTGTCAGCAGCAATTACTGCTTAGTGATTTCAAAGGAAATTAACTGCTACTTGTCATGAGCAGGTTCAGGTCAGTATACTTTAATTCAAACCGCTGGCTTAAATAATAATTGGTCAATGCTCCGTTAAAGAGGTAGATACCATTGCGTAAATGCATTTTTTTCCAGAGTAATTTTTCAAATCCACCCACTTCGCCGGCGTCCAACAAAAGTGGCATTAACACATTACTGATTGCTTGTGAAGCTGTGCGTGCAAAACCTGAGGGAATATTAGGTACGCAATAATGAATCACCCCATAGCTGGTATAAACAGGCTGTTCATGTGAAGTGATTTTAGAGGTTTCGAAACAACCGCCTCTGTCAATGCTTACATCAATGATTACGGATCCCTGACGCATATTACTGACCATCTCCTCAGAAACCACCAGAGGAGTTCTGCCAGAAGTAGAGGAAAGAGCACCCACTGCCACCTCGCAGGTTTTGAGTTGCTTGGCTAGTAGACGCGGCTCAATCACAGAGGTCCACATCCGTTGTCCAACATTATTCTGTAATCTTTTGAGTCGATAAATATTGTTGTCAAATACTTTCACGGAAGCGCCCAGGGCCAATGCTGTTCTTGCTGCATGTTCGCCTACAATACCAGCGCCCAATATGATTACCTTGGCAGGTGCAATACCGGAGATACCGCCAAGTAAAACTCCTTTTCCATGATTAGCCGAACCCAAATATTGCCCGGCAATCAGCATTACAGCACTACCCGCAATTTCGCTCATGCTTCGTACAATAGGATAAGAGCCGCTATCGTCTTTTAAATTTTCATAGGCAATAGCCGTAATTCTCTTCTCCATCATTTTTTGCAATATGGAGGGCTGTAAAACAGAAATATGAATGGGAGAAAAAATCAGTTGGTTAAATTGAAGCAATTGCAAGTCCTCTTCAATAACAGGCGCACTTTTGATCAAGATGGGGGCTTGAAAAACTGAAGCTCTATCCTGAACTATACGAGCACCCGCATTACTATAATCCTGATCCTTAAAATGAGACCCCTCTCCTGCACCTTTCTCAATCATCACCTCATGCCCGTTACTGACCAACACTTCCACGGCATCTGGCGTCAGAGAAATTCTGTTCTCCTGAAAAGCAGTTTCCCGCGGAATTCCAATTAGCATTTTTCCAGCACGAGGAGGAATATCTAATGTTTCCTCCAGCGGTTCATAGCTAAATGAAGGTGAAATAGAAGGTTTATGTTGGCTCATGCGTTGTGTAAGTAAATGTACAGAGATATCGGCTATCCTCGGTGCCTGCAGGAGTAGAATCAGGCTTGACCTCCATGCGAAGGTGCAAGGTTTTATCCGGTAAAATTTCAGGCGCTTTTTCTGGCCACTCCACAAAACAAATAGCCCCGCTATGTAAAATTTCTTCGATGCCTGCATCCCTGGCCTCCTGGTAATTGCTGATCCGATACAAGTCTATATGGTAGATTGAGGCTCCATCTGAGGTAACGTATTCATTTACTAAGGAAAAAGTGGGGCTCGAGGGCTGTACTTGTACCCGAATTGCCCTGCAAAGGGCAGCAATAAAAGTTGTTTTACCCGTGCCCATAGGAGCATGAAAGGCAAAAACCTTATAGGGTTTAGCTTGCTCAAAAAACAAGCGGGCCGCTTGATCAATGGTTGAAAGGGTAAACTGAAGTTCCATGCGTAATTGATCCAAGCAGCAATATAGTATAGATCTACTTGTTAGAGGCCACCTACTTTTGATAAATTTGCATCATGAAAGTTACCAAATGGAAAGTGGGAGGGATGGACTGTAGCACCTGTGCGCTAAATATCCAACGTTATTTAGAAAGGGAGGGAATGAAAAACGTAAGGGTCAACTTTGCTACCGGAGATCTACAGTTTGAACAATCAGACACGAGCAATGAAGAATTATTGAAAAAAGGCATTGAGCAATTAGGCTATACTATCGAAGGAAACAATGGCGGTTCCGTAGCAATAGAAAACCCCCATTCTTTTTCGCCCCAGCTTATTCGTTTTTTACTTTGCTTACCCCCTACCTTACTTTTACTTTTTTCGCATACATTAAGTGGATGGATAAATCTGGGAGACTGGTTGCATAATCCTTGGACACAACTAGGGCTTACCATTCCTGTTTATCTAATTGGTATGCATTTTTTTGGTGCCAGTGCCTGGAAAAGTATTCGGAACCGCATGCCCAACATGAACGTGTTGATTACCTTGGGAGCTACGGCAGCATTTGGGTATAGTCTGTATGGTAGCTTCAGCGAACAGGCAGCCAATTTTATGTTTTATGAAACAGCTGCCACCATCATCACTTTGGTTTTTTTAGGTAACTATTTGGAAGACGCTTCCATTGCCTCTACTCAAAGAGCACTGCAACAGTTGGTAAAGTCACAAAAGGTGATGGCCACCATGATTGCCTTTGATGATGAACACCGCGAACAATATTTTCCCGTAGAAAATACACAGCTTCACGTAGGCGATCTGATCTTGATTAAAACAGGCGAGCAGGTGCCAATAGATTGCAAAATTCTTTGGGGAGAATTACATGCCAATGAATCGATCATTACGGGCGAGTCTCTTCCGGTGCGTCGTGTGGCCAAGGATAGATTAATTGGTGGCAGCTTAGTAACAGAGGGCACTGTAAAAGCGCAGGTAACGGCAACTGGAGAAGAAACGGTACTTGCTGGCATCATTCAATTAGTTAAAGAGGCACAAGGCGAAAAACCGCCCGTACAACAATTAGCAGATCGCATCAGTGCTATTTTTATTCCAAGCGTTTTGATTATTGCTGCTGGTTGTTTTGCATTGAACTATATTATTTTGAATGATCTGGAGGCAGCGCTATTAAGAAGCATTGCCGTATTGGTTATTGCCTGTCCTTGCGCCATGGGATTGGCAACCCCTGCAGCCATTGCGGTGGGATTGGGCCGTGCAGCCCGCAGCGGAATTCTTTTTCGTAATGCAAAAAGTTTAGAACTGTTTCAACAAATTGAGCAAGTTGTATTTGATAAAACAGGCACACTAACAACCGGACAATTTGAGGTAGGAAATTTTCACGTCACAGATTCTGCTACCAGCCAAGAACAATTCAAGTTACTGGCCTACTCACTGGAAAAATATTCTAATCATCCCATTGCACAGAGTGTCAGCAAAGCATGGAAAACAAAGGATCAATTAACCTTCAAAAAAATCGAAGAGATTAAGGGGTTAGGGATGATAGCCACCGATCTCGATGGTAACGTTTACAGTATTGGTTCATGGAAAATAGTAGAAGGTCTTACACAGGAACGTACACATAATCTTTATCTGAAAAAAAACAACACGCTGCTGGGTTGGATAGATGTGGTAGATCAGGTAAGACCGGAGGCGCATGCAGTGATCAATTATTTACAGCAAAAAAAAATCAACACTATCCTGCTCAGTGGAGATACACTGGAACGTTGTGAAAAATTGGCACAACAACTTGGTATCGATTTGATCTATGCCGAAAAAAGCCCTGCTGATAAATTAATCATTGTAGAATCATTGAATCTGGAAAAACCTACCGCCATGGTGGGCGATGGAATCAACGATGCTCCAGCACTTGCCAAAGCTACTATTGGTATTTCCATGAACGACGCTTCGCAGTTAGCCGTTCAAACTGCACAGGTGGTGTTAATGAATCAGGGGTTAAAAAAATTACCTGCTGCGCTAGGATTAGGCCGTCACACCTACTTGACCATTAAACAAAATCTATTCTGGGCATTTGCCTATAATGTAATAGCCATTCCTGTTGCAGCATTTGGATTTCTAACTCCCACTTTTGGTGCTTTGGTGATGGGGCTTAGCGATGTGGTTCTTGCCATCAATTCAGTCCGTTTGTTCGTAAAGCGGGTAGAATGAGTCAGTCTGCGGCTGTTTTAAAAAATTACTGGGGCCATACCGCATTCCGGCCTGGACAGCTTGCTATCATAGAAGCCATACTAGCCGGAAAAGACGCCTTGGCCTCTCTCCCAACCGGGGGAGGTAAATCAATTTGTTATCAAGTACCGGCTTTACAATTACCCGGAATTTGTTTGGTCATTTCTCCCCTGATTGCCCTTATGCGAGACCAGGTTGAAAACCTGCGAAGCAAACAAATCACTGCCTTTGCCTTATACAGTGGTATGAGTCGTAAAGAGGTGATTAATACTTTGCAAGTGGCAAGCACCAGCAATTGTAAGTTTTTATATGTTTCCCCGGAAAGATTGGAGTCAGCATTGTTTCAGGAATATTTACCTGGATTAAATGTTCAGTTAATTGCAGTGGATGAAGCGCATTGTATTTCGCAATGGGGCTATGATTTTAGACCCCCATATTTGCGTATAGCACAACTCAGAGAAGAACTGCCTGCTGTTCCCATTTTAGCACTGACCGCTTCTGCTACTCCACTGGTTCAAGAAGATATAATAGCAAAGCTTCAACTTCATGAGCCCTTATTAGTAAAACAATCTTTTGCGAGGCCAAATTTCTCTTATAGTGTTTTTGAAGTAGAAATGGCCATTCCTAAAATAAGTAAGATCCTAAAGCAAGTAAAAGGAAGCAGTATCATCTATTGCAGAACTCGCAAGAGAACTCAGGAAATTGCCACGCTATTAAAAGCGCAGGGAATAGAAGCCAGCTTTTATCATGCAGGGTTGGATGCAGCAACAAGGCAGGAAAGGCAAGCAGCTTGGAAAAAAGATCAAACGCCGGTAATGGTGTGTACCAATGCCTTTGGTATGGGAATTGATAAACCAGATGTACGGACGGTAATTCATGTTGGCATACCAGATTGTTTGGAAAACTACTATCAAGAAGCAGGTCGTGCCGGACGTGATGGAAATAAGTCTTACGCAGTATTGCTTTTTACTCCACGAGATAAGCAAGAACTGTTGGACTCAGTTGCCGATCGATTCCCATCACTTGCTTCGATCAGAGAAGTGTACCAAGCAATAGCCAACTACTTGCAACTTCCAGTGGGGAGTGGAGAAGGACAGTACTTTGATTTTGACTGGACCACCTTTATTCATCGTTTTAAATTGCCGGCACCACTGGTATTACAGTCCTTAAAAATATTAGGACAGGAGGGGTGGGTAAGTTATAACGATGCCGTTTTTATTCCACCGCGTGTTCAATTTGTGGCACCTCGCCAATTGATAGAATCACTGGAGCAGGAAGATCTTGACCTGGACAGACTAAGTAAAACATTGTTAAGAACCTATAGCGGCATCTATGATCAGCCCGTTAGCATTTCAGAAAAACAAATTGCCGCATTGTTAAAATCCTCAGTGGAAGAAATACAAACGCAGTTACAAGAATTGCAAAAAAGAACTGTGCTTGTTTATCATCCTCAAAAAGAAGAACCTCAACTATTTTTTCCTATCCCCCGAGTTCGGGCGGAGGAGTTAGTGATTGATCAGGCAAACTTCAATAACAGAAAAAAACAATATGAGGAAAGACTGCGTGCCATGCTTCAGTATACAGAGCACCAACAAAGTTGCCGCAGTGTACTCATTGCAAACTACTTTGGCGATCTTGCTGTTAAACCTTGCGGAACTTGTGATAACTGCCTGGCTGCTAAAAAAAAGCCCCTTTCTGAGGCAAGCTTTGAAGCAATCAAAAATCAATTGCTGGCTTTATTAAAAAACGGCCCCCTGCCCTATAGCACCATACCCGAATTGCTTAGTGATAATGATGAAACAGAGCTGCTAAGCGTGCTTGATTATTTACAGGCAGCCGAGGTTATTCAGTTGCATAAAGACGGAACAGTTACACTAGCGTAATTGCTTATTCTTTAACGATCAGTCGGAATCCTTCTCCGTGGATATTCACAATTTCAATACGGCTATCTTCTTTTAGATACTTCCGTAATTTGGCAATGTACACATCCATACTTCTTCCGTTAAAATAAGTATCGCTACCCCATATTTTCTTTAGCGCTTTTTCGCGAGGTAGCAGATCATTCAAATGTTCCACTAATAATTTAAGCAGGTCATTTTCTTTGGGAGACAAGGTTTGCGTTCTGTCTCCTATAGACAACTCACGCAGGCGAGGATTAAAATGATAAGCTGCCAGATCAAACTCACGTTGTTCGGTTTCACGTTGCTGCTCTTCGTTTCTTTTTAAAATAGCTTTGATCTTTAACAACAACACTTCGCTGTCAAAAGGCTTGGTTACATAATCATCGGCACCTAATTTATAGCCTTGAATCAGATCCTCTTTCATGGTTTTGGCACTCAGGAAAAACAAAGGCACATCCGGATCCACATCGCGTATGGCTTCAGCCAAAGCAAATCCGTCCATATTGGGCATCATCACGTCAAGCAAACACAGATCCACCTTTTCCCGCTGAAAAGCAGCCAGACCTAATCTGCCATCACGCTCAAGAATAACATCAAAGTCATTCAATTCTAAATAATTCTTTAATACAACGCCCAGATTTTTGTCGTCTTCGCAAAGCAGGATTTTTGATTTTTTGTTTTCCATAAACAGGATATTTTAAGGTCCTATAAGTACAAATAAAAGCAATGCCAAGGGGCGAACGAAGGAAGAATGCCGAATATTTTGTTAAAACAACGTACCCGTTTCCTGAGGCCCTGTTTTTCCTAGATGTTCATAGGCCTTGCGAGTAACCTCACGTCCTCGGGGTGTACGTTGTAAAAATCCCTCTTGAATTAAAAAAGGTTCGTATACCTCTTCAATAGTACCCGGCTCCTCGCCAACTGCAGTGGCAATGGTGGTAATGCCTACCGGACCACCTTTAAATTTATCAATGATGGTAGAAAGTATTCGATTATCCATTTGATCTAATCCATGTTCGTCCACATGCAAAGCACGCAGCGCATGTTGTGTAATTCCCAGATCAATAGTCCCATCATTCAAGACCTGTGCAAAATCCCTTACCCGACGCAGCAGTCCATTGGCAATTCGAGGTGTTCCGCGACTTCTTCTTCCAATTTCAGCTACTGCATTATCCGTAATGCGCACGTCTAAAATAGAAGCTGACCTTTTTAAGATGGCATCCAATACAGCAGCTTTGTAATATTCTAATCGAGATTTAATGGCAAATCGAGAGAGCAACGGAGCCGTGAGCAACCCACTTCTTGTAGTGGCACCTATCAATGTAAAAGGATGCAAATTAAGTTGAATGCTTCTGGCGTTGGGGCCATTATCAATCATGATGTCTATTCGATAATCCTCCATTGCAGCATATAGATATTCCTCCACTACCGTACTCAGTCGGTGAATTTCGTCAATAAACAATACGTCATTGGGCTCCAATGAGGTTAGCAGCCCTGCCAGATCTCCCGGTTTTTCAATTACTGGCCCAGAGGTTTCTTTTATTTGTACACCCAATTCATTTGCTACAATCCTGGAAAGCGTTGTTTTACCTAATCCCGGTGGGCCATGAAATAACAAGTGATCCAACGCCTCGCCTCGCATTTTTGCTGCTTTAATAAATACACGAAGATTTTCAATCAATTGTTCCTGTCCTGCAAACTCGCTGATCTGTGCCGGTCTGATATTATTTTCAAACTCTCGCTCAGCTGCAGAAAGCTGGTCTTTTGCACTATGTAAATTGGGGTTGGCCATGTTTTGTAAAACTAATAAAAAAAGGCACCCCGATTGGAGTGCCTTTTGAAATGATGCTTTAACAATTAGCGAGCAATAAACACTTGGTATGTTTTATCCGCACCACGATCCATGCCATCTCCATAGTAGAGACGTACCATGTATGTGCCTGCTGCTAAATGATTCATGTTAACAGGAATGACTCGTGCAAACACCAATCCTCTCCACTGATTGGTATATACCAGTTGGCCTGTAGTATTGTACACCTTCATGCCAAGTACATTGAAACGAGTAGAGTTTACACGAATATTGAACTGACCACTGTTTGGATTCGGATACAGTAAAACAGCTCCGTTATCAAGATCACGGTTACGCTCCTCACAAGCCAATACCGTTACGCTTGTTGTTGCACGGTTTACGCAACCATTTGCATCAGCGTAGGTATAGGTAATTGGCCATGTGCCTACATCGGTAGCAGGAGGCATGAAGTTAAATCCGGAAATTCCAAATCCACTCCAACGTCCACCTACAGGTGTTCCATTCAGGCGCACCAAGGTATCGCTGATACATACTCGACCAGGCAATGCACCGGTAGAAACTACTGGCAACGGATTTACTGTAATTACAAAGCTGGTTGGTGTGCCAACACAAGTTGCACCACCGTTAGTAAAGCTTGGTGTTATAGTAATTGTTGCCGTTGCAGAAGCAGACGTGGTGTTTATTGCTGTGAAAGAGATATTTCCAGAGCCGCTGGCAGGTAAGCCAATAGCAGGATTTGAATTGGTCCAGTTAAACACAGTTCCCGTAGTTGCACCAGAGAATGCAGCGGCTGCAGTTGAGTTATGACAAACCGCAAAGCTGGCTACAGGGTTAACCGTTGGAATTGGATTAACCGTGATCGTGAATGTTCTTGGTGTTCCAGTACATGTTACACCAGCGTTAGTGTATACCGGCGTTACCGTAACAGTACCAGAGATCGGAGCTGCAGTAGTGTTTGTACCTACAAAGCTGGCAATATCTCCAGTGCCACTTGCAGCAAGACCAATTGCTGTATTACTATTTGTCCAATTGTAAACTGTTCCGGTAGTAGCTCCTGTAAAGGTTACAGCCGCCACGTTAGACCCACGACATACTGTTTGGTTAGACACCGCATTAACTGTAGGTGTTGGATTAACCGTGTAAGTGTAACTAATTGGAGAGCCTACACAACCCGTACCCGCATTGGTGTAAGTTGGTGTTACAGTAACAGTGGCTGTTACAGGAGCCGCAGAAGTATTTGCTGCCGCAAAGCTGGCAATATTACCTGTGCCGCTGGCTGCTAGCCCAATACTAGACAAGTTATTTGTCCAGGCATAGCTAGTAACAGCAGGTACCAAAGTAGTGTAGTTGATGGTGATTGACCAGTTAGTAAGTGTTCCTATGTCACCACCAGCATAATCTCTCATCCAGAGTGTCCAATCTCCAGAACCAACTGAATATAATCCGGCAAAGTTAGCAGCGGTAGAGAGCTGACCAGTAGGTCCAACCCCGATTGCCGCATCTGCTGCAAATGTTCCGGTAAACGGTGCGGCAGCGGTTGCCAAACTTACCGTACCGGTAGAGCTAATGGTTGTATTAGTGAAATTATCACCGGCACCACCACGTCTGTTGACAAGGTTCAGAATCTGGCCATTTGGTGCTTTCAGGTTAAAGACCATATCACTTACCCAAGTATGGGTCATGTTGAAGTTAACGCTCACCCCAGTGACAGTTGCACCAGAGGGAAGTGTTACAGGTAGTGTGTGGCTAGTACCCGCAGCGTTTGCATCAGGAACTACCACGGTGATAGCACCAGAGTTAGCCGTAACAGGTGTGCCCGCCACAATGGTTCCGCCACCATTAACAGTAGCAAAGCTTACCGCAGCTGTGCTAGATCCATTGCATAATACTTGGCTATTAACCGCATTCACCTGACCTACTGGATTAACAGTGATAGTGAAGGTGCGTGGTGTTCCCGTGCAAGTAACACCAGCATTGGTATAACTAGGTGTAACGATAATTGTTGCACTTATTGGTGTAGGACCCGCATTGGTTGGTGTAAAGGACAAGTTTCCTGTTCCACTAGCAGCCAATCCAATTGCCGGATTATCATTTGTCCAGCTGTATACCGTTCCTGTAGCATTTCCGCTGAAGTTCACCGTTGAAAGCGAACCAGCGCAGAACACTCGGTTAGCCACCGCGTTTACAGTTGCGGTAGGATTTACCGTATACGTAAATGTAGTTGGCGTTCCTGGGCAACTTGTGCCAGCGTTGAAGTATGTGGGCGTAACGGTAACAGTAGAAGTTACAGGTGCGCTACCATTGTTTATAGCGGTAAAGCTTGGAATGTTTCCTGTACCACTTGCACCCAACCCAATAGAGGTAGTGCTGTTTGTCCAGTTCATGTTAGTGCCAAATGTACCCTGAACCGCATAGTCAAAGGAAA
>VGGU01000014.1 GCA_016868475.1 Bacteroidota bacterium | reverse complement strand
TACTGCTGTTTCCTGTATTGCGGTTGTTTAATATATTCCCGGTAAGTGACAACCCGGTAATTGAACGTAAATGGTGGATGGCTCCGGCCCTTGGCCTCGGTATTGGTTTATTTTCAGGCCTTATCGGAAGTTCTAACCACTAGAATCAATACGCTCTTCGGTCAAATCGCCTTGCTATCAAGGAATTCAGGCAAAAATAAAAAAGGCAAACCTGAAACGGAATGCCTTTTTGGAAGTCGTGTAGTCCCGACAGGAATCGAACCTGTATCTAAAGTTTAGGAAACTTCTATTCTATCCATTGAACTACGGGACCGATAATCCAGCGCAACGGCTGTTTATCAAAGGGGGCAAAGATAATACCAAAAACCACCTTAAATTGTACAGCAAGGATGGTACACCAGGAAGAACTAGCATTAATTGAGCGACTTAAGCAGGGGGATGAAGCAGCTTTTCGAACACTCGTAGAGCAGTATCAGGACCTTGTGTATAATACGGCTTTGGGGATAGTACAACTAGAGTCCGATGCCGAAGATGTAGCCCAGGAGGTTTTTATTCAGGTGTATCGATCCATTGATAGTTTCAAATCAATAGCAAAACTCTCCACCTGGATCTATCGGATCACCACTACCCGTTCATTGGATTTGCTGAGAGCCCGGAAAAGTAAAAAACGATTTGGGTTATTAAAAAGGTTGTGGGAAACAGAACAGGAAAGTCCGGTTGAAAATATCTCCGACTTTAATCATCCGGGGGTGTCCTTGGAGCGCAAGGAGGAGGCTGCGCAACTTATGGCTGCTATTGCTCAGCTTCCTGAAAATCAGAAAGTTGCTTTTGTGCTTCACAAATTGGAAGGGCTTTCTTATTTAGACATTGCCGAGGTTATGAAAAACTCGCTCCCGGCTGTTGAATCGTTGATTCATAGGGCTAGATTAAATCTTCGAAAAATTTTAGAAAAAAAAATATCTAGACCCTGATCGAGAAAGTTTTACTTTGATAAAACGTCAAATCTCTGTTTTATGAAACAAGACGTAAATAACCAGATTGAAAAGATACTTGGCAGTCTTGATCAGGTAAATCGGGCTACGCTGTCTCCTTATTTTTATTCTCGTTTAAGAACCAGAATGGAAGCGGACAGGCAACACTCTTCGAAAGAGTTTACGCTGCGACCCATTTTTGCTATTCTGGTATTGACAGTTATGTTGGCAATAAACGTATACCTCCTTGTAAACCAATCGGGCAATGATGAGCCCAAATGGGCTGAGTTGAACGATCAGTCTCAATGGGAAAAGGAATACGTTTTACAAGAACCCACTCCCTATCAGGAAATTCCCTATGAATGGGACCTTGCTAAATAAATAGTTATGCAAACAAGTTCTTCCCGCTTTTTGACCACTGCCGTAATGCTGTTGTTGTTGATCAACACAGGGTTGGTGATATACTTAGTGTTAGATAAAAACAAGTCTCATCGATCTTATAACCGTGAAAGGCCCGATATAGCTGCATTATTTGCCAAAGAGGTAGATCTTTCTGTTGAGCAGGCGCAGCATCATCGAATTTTACACGAGGCACATTTCAAGCGTGTAGGGGCACTCCATGATTCAATTCGTTTGGTTAAAATAGCGCTGTTTACCGCAGCTACTACAAGTACTGCTGATTCTTTACTGTTGCTAAGCAATCAAAAAATCAATAATTGGCAGATTGCTATAAACGCACAAACCGTTAGTTATATGCAAAAAGTCAAGGACATGCTAACTGACCAACAAAAAAAGAAATACGATCAGTTTATTATAAAAATGATGCAGCGGGGGCATCGTGATTCAAACAGAGGGCATTAAGCATAAATCTGTTCAATCGATTCTTTATATTTTTCTACGATCACTTTTCGTTTTAAAGAAAGCTTTGGAGTTAGTTCGCCACTGTCTACTCCCCAGTCGTTGGGTAGCAATGCAAATTTTTTCACTTGCTCCACCGGATTAAAAAATTTATTAAAGCTCTCTACCAGTTCCTGATAGTGTTCAATTACGCGTGGGTGTTTACAGAGCGCAGCCGGATTGGTTTCAGTAATTTTTTGCTGACGACACCAGTCCAGTAAATTAGGGAAGGAGGGTACAATTAGTGCACTTACAAATCTTCGGTCAGCTCCAATTACCATCATCTGCTCAATAAAGATTGATTCCTTCAGGCGGCTTTCAATGGGAAGGGGAGCTACATATTTTCCGCCGCTGGTTTTAAAAAGTTCTTTTTTACGATCTGTAATTTTCAAGTTTCCTCTTCCAGAGAAAGCACCAATATCTCCTGTCATAAACCAGTCTCCTTGCATCACTTCTGCGGTCAGGTCGGGGCGCTTATAATAGCCCATCATGATATTGGGTCCTTTGCAAAGGATCTCGCCGTCCTCTGCTATTTTTACTTCTACTCCTTCTATAAATGGCCCCACGGAACCAAACTCACGCCCGTCTTCAACAAATCGATTTACACTGATCACAGGAGAAGTTTCAGTTAGTCCGTATCCTTCCATAACTACAATACGCGCTGCGGTAAAGATGCGAATCAATCGTACCTGACAGGCAGCCCCTCCACTGATAATGGCTTTTACATTGCCGCCAAGCGCTTCTCTCCATTTGCTAAAAATTAATTTATTGGCCAGGGCTAACTGAAATTGATAAATGGAACTGAGTTTGGTGTTGATCTCAAACTTCTCGGCCAAAGAATGTGCCCAAAAGAAAAGTTTACGCTTAGTTCCGGTTAGCTCATTCCCCTTCAGCATGATCTTATCATACACTTTTTCCAATAAGCGGGGAACGGTTGTAAACAAATGCGGTTTTACTTCTTTTAAGTTGTCTCCAATGGTATCCATACTTTCTGCATAGTAGATGGCAATTCCCTTATAGAGGTATAGATAAGTAACCATGCGTTCTAAAATATGATTGAGCGGTAAAAAACTAAGCGCTCGCATATTTTCTCCCGGAGGAAAACAGGGTAGGGAGGACTTTACATTGGTCATTACATTTCTATGGGAGAGCATCACGCCCTTGGGGGTACCTGTGGTTCCCGAAGTGTAAATAATGGTTGCCAAATCCTCACCTCCAATTTTTTCGCTTATAGTAGGAATTGACGCTATCAAGGAAGGAGTAGCAGCTTGTAGCAACTCCTTCCAATGCGTGGCATTGGCAACATGTTCAAAGGTGTAAATGAATTTTAGGTGCGGTACTCGATCTTTAAGACTTAATACTTTCAAATAAAGATCCTGATCATTTACAAAAACAACTTTTGCCTGTGCATCATTTAATACAAATTCAAGTTCGTTTACATTTATGGTAGGATAGAGCGGCGTAAGAATAGCGCCAATTTGTTGTACTGCCAGATCCAACATGATCCACTCCGGTCGATTTTTAGAAAGAATGGCTACTTTATCTCTTTTCTCAGGACTCATATCCCCGCCGCTCACTCCAATGGAAAGCAAACCGGCACTCAACTTATTCACTGTTTCCAATACAGTGGTTGTGCTATATTTTTTCCACTGACCTCCCTCTTTGGCAGCCAGCATATCCTCCAATGCATTTTCTTTTACATTAATGGAAAGGCAATCAAATAGGCGAGTAGCTTGATGCATAGCAGATCGTTGAACTACTAATATATTAAAAAATCCGCCTCAGCGATTTTTGTAGTATTGTCCGGCTGGAATTTTAAATACACGGTTGTATAAAAACTCTCGGAGATGTGTATAGGTAGCCGAATGCTCCAGCGACCATTGCGCAAATCCTTCCGGGTCAATACCATCAGAAAAAAGCCACTGATCATAGGCTTCAAAAAGTCCGGATTGCAATAATTGCCGCTGATGCTCAAATAGTTTAAATGGATAGGCCGATGCGTTATTAGTAAACCAGTCTAAAACAAATCTTGTTCTGACCATGGTCAAGGTTTCCTGGTTTACCGCTTGTAAAGCAGGCCCCGAAGCATTTTCCAACAATTGAAACACTTGATGTGTGAATGCGTCGGTTTTTTTCCCGGGTTGGTACGCATGCTTAATGAATAATTGTTGATACTGTTCAAGGAGAATTTTTTTCATGTTAAGGGAACGTTCGCTCCTGCTCTCCATGTTGATATAAATCTCTGCATATAACAAAGCCCAAATCGGTTCATTGTTTTTTGAATAATACAAAGCGGCATTGTAATAATTGCCACGGTAAGATGGATCTGCTTGAATGCCATCCTCCCAACAGGTAATTGCACGTCCGTCTTTATTGGAGGAGCGGAGTTCGCCCCACTCACTGTACAAAGGACCACTTGCTGGAAACTTCTTGATGCCTTTTTGGTATAACTGCTCACACTCTTTTACTTCTTCTAATGCTTTGAATACATTACCAGCCAGTTGAAAACAAACCACATCGGCATCTGCGCGTTGTGTGAGTGCCAGCGCCAATTCTTTTGCTCTGGCGTAATCCCGTTGTAAGGTTAAAGAAAGTACAAGGTCTTTCTCCAGCTCAAGTGCCTTGGGAAAATCTCTAAGTCCCTGACTAAGTACAAGCACAGCATTAGCGTGATCACTTCTGTTGTTAAGGTCGCGAGCGGTTTGTTGAATTTGTTTGATCGAAGATTGTGATAAACCAACCAGGCTGATCATGATTGACAACAAGAACAAATACATCTGCTTGCTCATACCGGGAATTACTTAAATCAAATGTGTTAATAATCCATCACGCAATTTTGGCTCAAACCAAGTGCTTTTTGGGGGCATTACGTTTCCGCTATCGGCAATGGCAAATAATTGTTCAATACTTACCGGATAAAAACTAAAAGCAATTTTCATTTCTCCGCTGTTCACTCTTTTTTCTAATTCGCTTAATCCCCGAATGCCCCCTACAAAATCAATGCGTTTATCTGTTCGTTGATCTTCAATACCCAGGTGTTTCTCTAAGATCAATTTCGTGAAAATGGTAATGTCCAATACGCTAATAGGATCTGTTCCATAAGTACCTTCCTTTGCTTCAAGTTGATACCATTTCCCTTGGAGGTACATACCAAACTGATGCAATTGTGTTGGGCTCACCGCCACGGCCGAAGGCGATACGATAAAGTCTGTTTCCAGCATTGCAAGTAATGAATCAACGCTATGTCCATTCAGCTCTTTGATTACCCGGTTGTAATCCAAAATGGCTAATTGACTGGCCGGAAAAATAGTGGTTAGAAAAAATCGAGCGTTCTGACTATTTGGAAATGCCTTTGCTGCTTTGGCTGCAGAAGCAGCCCGATGATGTCCGTCAGCAATATAAGTGCAGGGAACCTGCTCTGCAAAGATTGTGGTTATTCCTTGAACCGTAACAGGATCGTTCACGCACCAAATAGTGTGTTGAATGTCATCTTCAGCTGTAAAATCAAAGAGCGGAGCATGTGAACTACGCCAATCTTCAATGCACTGATTCATGGCCGCTACATCACGGTACGCTAAAAAAACATTTCCGGTTTGTGCACCAATCGTGCACATATGATCAATGCGGTCTTTTTCTTTTTCAGGACGGGTAAACTCGTGTTTTTTAATTAAATCATTTTCATAATCGTCAATGGAGGAAACACAAACCAATCCCGTTTGACTGCGCCCATTCATTACTAATGTATAGATGTAATAGCAAGCATTTTCTTCTTCTATCAAAATGCCGTCTTGTTGCAGGCGAGTTAAATTCTCCAAGGCTTTATCATAAACTTCCTGGCTATGTATATCAATCGAAGAGTCCAGCGTAATTTCTGATTTGGTTACTTGTAAAAAAGAAAGATCATTTCCCTTGGCTTCTACTCTTGCTTCTTGACTGTTTAAAACATCATAAGGTCTGGATGCCACTGCAGCTGCATGAATGGGCAAAGGGCGAAGTGCTTTGAAGGGTTGAATAACAGACATGTTAACCTTTTTTAGTTGAGAAACTGTGCATGAACGATGTAATGGCCTGAACCGATTCAATGGGTAATGCGTTATAAAGAGAAACCCGGAAGCCGCCTACACTACGGTGTCCTTTTATTCCCACCATGCCTTCTTGTTCTGCTGCTATTAAAAATTCTTTTTCCAATTTTGGATCCTGTAATAAGAACACCGCATTCATCATACTTCGATCTTCCTTGGTGACCGGCCCTTGAAACAGCGGCAATGCATCCAAGGTGTCGTAAAACAATTTAGCTTTTGCTTTATTTTTCTGTTCCATTACTGCTACACCGCCCTGGGCTTTTAACCAACGAAGCGTAAGTAGCACTACATACACGGCAAATACCGGTGGAGTATTAAGCATACTTGCTTCTTTTATGTGTAAACGATAATCCATAAAGGCAGGAATAGACCTATCTATTTTACCAAGACAATTTTTATTGACAATTACTAATGATACACCGGCAGGTCCCATATTTTTTTGCGCACCTGCATAGATCAGATCAAATTGATTGAAGTCAAGAACGCGGCTCATAATATCACTACTCATATCTGCCACCAATGGCATTCCAATTGCAGTAGGGAACTGATGCCACTGCGTGCCAGCAATGGTTTCATTAGTAGTCAAATGAAGGTAGGCGCCTGATGGATTCAGGTTTAGACTCTTTGGAATGGTAGTATGTCCGGTATGTAAGGACGAACCGGCCACCTGAACTCCTCCAAATAAGCGAGCTTCCTTTATTGCTTTTTCAGACCAGGTTCCTGTTTCGGTGTAATTGGCAACTTGATTAGCCCCTAACAAATTCATAGGTACTTGTACAAATTGAAGCGTTGCCCCACCATGAAGAAAAAGAACCTCATGCGCTTGGTCAAGCTGCAATAGCTCTCGCACTAATGCTCTTGCTTCTTCCATCACGGAAGTAAACAGTGGAGTTCGATGGCCAATTTCTAAAATGGAAAGACCTGATCCATTGAAGTCCAGTAGAGCGTTGCTTGCCTCCGATAAAACTGTTTTAGGAAGAATGGAAGGGCCTGCGTTAAAATTATGGAGCGTCATCGGGGCAAATGTAAGCCAACCTGTCCTTGTTCCATCCTTGTTGCAATAATTCAAAAGCAGCTTTTTCCTCCGGCGTAAATTGTTGTTGTGTTAGCAGTGCTAATGAAGGTTGTCCGGCCTGCACCCAAGCGGTGATCCAAAAAGAGGCAACAGTCTTAATGGACTCCTGCATTCTTCGTTCAATCATCCCACGCAATAAACGATCATAGGCAATAGAGTAAGCCTGTGCGTATTGCTTGACCAACACACCATTTCGTTCTTCAAAACTATACTGTTGAGCCAATGGGAACTTTTTCGCTAACCATTTTTCCGTTTTCAATACAGTATCCGCAGCGGCCGCACTTTGTAAAATTCGTTCCCAGATAAATGCTAAAGGGTCATCGATCCAATTTGCTTTTCCCACCATAAAATCCCAGTTTGGCTCAGCTAATAACTCCGGGATCCTACTCTCCCAAAAACCATGAATACCTCGTTGTCCTGTTTTTTGGCCATTATGATTGCTGCAGGCGTGCAGGGGAACATGGGCATCTGCGATATAATGCCCCAGCTCAGCCGATAGTTTTAAAATGAAAAAAAGATCTCTTTTAATAAAAGCGCTAATTAATCGGTTATGCATGGTTTCTATCCACCAGGGTGCTATACCGTAACGGTTTAAACTATCTTCCCCGCATGCTGCTATCGCTTGCTTCCAACTTCTGGGTAAGGACAGATAGGGGGCCGGACCATATTGGTCCATATCTATATAATGTCGGGGACCTTCTTCCTTTTCCAGGTATCTTCTTTTATCCGGATCAACAGCATGCTCTTCAATAAATACCAAGTGTTTTTTGTAAAGCACCAACATTTCAGGAGGCAGAAGAAAAACGGCAATTCTATTTATTTTTTTATGGGCATAAAACCCCCAACTCCATCCGGTTAAGGGAATAAGCAGACAGGCCGGAATTAAGATCCAACGAAACATACACAAGATTTTTTGAGAAATTTATTCCTGCGAGGATCGCTCAGCTCCCAGATCAACTACACCACCAGTCACAGCGTATTTCATAGCCTCACCCGAGGATATCTTATCAATTAATCTAACTTTTTCACGAGGAAGAATATATAATTGGCCGGCAAAATTGTAGCCCTGTGGAACATAGACCGCTACCTTGTCGTTTCCCATTTCAAATTTTTCCATTTCCTCATCAGTCAAAAATCCCACGATCCATACATCAGGACCAAATACATTGGCCAGAACGGCCCGATTAAACCTGGGTTTATTCCCCACAAAAGCTTCAAAAAAATCACGAGTGGAGGTATAAATTAATTTAACTCCAGGCGTTCGTTCTAACCAATGGTTAAACAACTGAAGCATGCCCCCCATTAAAAAATTAGAACTAATCCAACCCACCAGTATTACTCCACAAATAATTAATATAAAACCCAGCCCTGGTTCTTTGAGATAAGGTCTTAGGATATTGTCCACTTTTTCGAATAGCCAATAAATAGTATAAACTGTTATGGTAATGGGGGCTAGTGTTATCAGGCCCTGGATAAAGTAGCTAACCGCCCGCTTAAAAAGGTTGCGAAACGATAGTTTGGATTCCATAGGACATATTTAGAGCTAAATTACTATAATCCAAACCCATGATGCCCCCTGTTTTTAACCAAAAAGCAATGAATTTTAACAAAGGAAACTTTGAAAACGTTTAAAGTTTCCGTTATTTTGTGCTTCCAACTCATACCATGGAAACCAAAAACAGAATAGTCAAGAAGGCCGATGAGCTGTTTATGCGTTATGGGATTAGGTCTATTTCCATGGAAAACATAGTCGAAGGTTTAGGTATGAGTAAAAAAACACTCTACCAATATTTTTCCGATAAGGACCAGCTAGTTGCGGAAGTGGTCAAGTTGCGCACTGATGCACTTTGTCAACAATGTGAAAGCATTACGGTGGAATCTCATGACGCGATACATGAGATTTTTTTAATTATGGAACATGTGATGGAGGGTTTCCGCGATATGAACCCGATGGTATTATTTGACCTTCAAAAATATCACCCATCGGGATTTCAGCTATTCGGCCAATATAAAAACCAATTCCTCTTAGATCATATTCGTTGCAATATTCAACGCGGTATTCGAGAAGGGCTGTTCCGTGACAATATCCAATTAGAAATTATCAGCCGTTATCGCTTGCAATCCATGATGATACCATTTGATGTCAATGTATATCAACCTGCTCAGTTCAATCTGGCGGAAACATCTCAATTGGTTGCAGAAAATTATGTTTATGGTCTGGCTACTTTAAAAGGACATGCGTTAATTCAGGAGTATCAGGAAAAAAGAAAAAATAAATGAAGATGAAAAAATCAAAAACCATTTTGGTGTTGTTCTTATTTGGTTTGGGTATTAATCAAGTTCAGGCGAGTGATACACTTCGTGTGGTGGAACACGCGTTTACTGCACAACAGGCAGTAGAGTATGCCATGAAAAATAATGTACAGGTAAAAAATGCTTTATTAGGGATCAAACTGCAACAAGAAACCAATCGGCAGGTTACGTCAGCAGCTTTTCCTCATATTAACGGAGGTGTCAGTACTACCATAAATCCCAATGTAGCAACACAGGTAATTCCCAACTTTATTTCGCCCGCAACTTATCGGGTATTGATTGATCAAGGAGTAAAAGATGGCAATGGTAATCCCATTACTATGCCTTCGGATTTTGGATTTATTGCCGCTCAATTCGGCACCCGCTACAGTGCAAATGCAGCAGTAAGTCTAAATCAAATCCTTTTTGACGGTCAGGTTTTTGTAGGGCTGCAAGCACGTAAAGCCGCAATGGAATTTGCAGGAAAGAGCGCTGAATTAACAGCCGAAATTATCAAGGCCAATGTTTTGAAGGTTTACTATCAGTTGGTGGTTAGCCATACACAATTGGAATTATTGGATTCTACCATTGCCTTTGTGCAAAAAAACTTGGCAGATACTCGGGTGCTTTATCAGAATGGATTTCGCGAAAAGTTAGATATTGATCGTGTAGCCGTTCAGCTGGCCAATTTACAAACGGAAAAGAATAAAGCGCTTGCCCTGGTATCTAATGGATACTATGGATTGAAAGTATTGATGGGCATGCCGGTTACAGATCAGTTGACATTAGTGGATTCATTGACACCGGAAAAAATTAAGGACGGTGTGTTGGAGTCGGCCTCATTTGATTATAAGAATCGTAAGGAATTTCAATATGCAGACATGGGCAGAAAACTGGGCGAATACAACGTGCGCAGGTATAAACTCAGCCAACTTCCAACCCTGGCCCTTAATGGTTTGTATGCAAAAAACGCACAACGAAATACTTGGAATTTTTTAAATCAACACCAACCTTGGTTTGCCATTTCTAATGTGAGCGTAGGGCTCAGTTTGCCTCTTTTCAATGGCTTTATAACCCGCTCAAAAATTGCACAAACTAAAATTGAATTAGCACGTGCGCATAATGAAATTGAAGGTCTCAAGCGCAACATGGAAAGCGAAGTAGCCATTGCTAAAAATAATTTTCAATCGGCTATAAGCCGAATGGATTTTCAGCAACAAAATATTGCTTTAGCTGCCAACGTGTATCAACAAACCAAGAAAAAATATGAGTTGGGCCTGGGCTCACAAACGGAAATCAATTTGGCACAGAACGAATGGAAGGCCGCACAAACCAATTACACCACTGCACTTGCTGATGCCATCATTGCAAGAATTGACTGGCTTAAGGCAATTGGAAAACTATAATCACCGAAAATAAAAACCATGAATACGTTATCAACCAGAACTCTTTTAATGTTACCACTGGCCTTATTAGTTGCTTGTGGGGGTTCGCAGGAAAAGCAGGGAGATGCTGCTCAACTTCGTAACAAAATCGAGGAAGTAAAAAAAGAAAAAGCTGCACTAGAGCATACGCTTCGGGAACTGGAACAGCAATTGGCCGTTGCAGATCCCAGCACCACAAGAGCTGCCTTTTTAGTTGCTGTGGATACCTTAGCAAAAAAGGCATTTGCTCACTATATCGATTTACAAGGTAGCGTGGAGGCAGAAGACATGGCCTATGTTGCGCCTTCTGGCATGGGTGGCGTGATCAAAGCTGTTCATGTAAAATTTGGACAACGGGTAAGTAAAGGACAGACCTTGCTGAAGCTGGACGATGCAGTAGCCAAACAGCAGTTGACGGCTGCTCAACAACAAACCGGTATACTGAAAACAAGATTGGAACAAGCCAAAACAATTTTACAACGCTTTGAAAACTTGTGGAAGCAAAACATCGGTGCGGAAATTAGTGTGATAAATGCCAGAGCAGATGTAGATGCTTTAACTGCACAATTACGTGCGGCAAAAGCACAGGTAGGAATGGCACAGGAGCAAGTGAATATGACCAATGTAAAAGCAGAAATCAGTGGTGTTATAGATGAATTAAATGTAAAAGTGGGCGAACTCTACACACCACAAGCAGCTGCCACACCCGGCATGGGGATTCGAATTGTGAACAATAGTCGTTTGAAAGTAGTAACTCATGTTCCTGAAAATTATATTGGTCGTGTTAAAAGAGGAGGCCGAGTGGATGTAAAAGTATTAGAAAGCGGTAAAGAAAATTTTACCACAACACTTGATGTAGTAGGGGAGTCAATCAATGCAATAACCCGTTCATTCAATGTGGAAGCCAGCATTCCTGCTCACGCAGCCTATAAGCCCAACCAAACAGCCAATGTTCGTTTTCTAGATTATAAGACAGACAGTACTATTGTAGTGCCCGTAAACACGGTGCAGCGCGATGAAAAAAACAGGTATGTATATGTGGTTGAGCAAAGTGGAAATAGTTTAGTGGCTCGGAAAAAGATAGTTACAACCGGCGAATCCTATGGAGGTCAAATTGAAATAAGGTCCGGATTGGATCAAGGGCAGGTATTAATTACCCATGGTTTTCAGAATGTATATGATGGACAAACCGTAAAGATTGTTCAATAATCGCTACAACATAAAAAATTCATTATGTCAAGTTTTCAAGGAAAGATCGTCAATAAAATAAAAGAGTTTGGGCCTACCAGTTGGTCAATTGACAATCGCACCAGCATTTACATTATTGCCATATTAATTTCACTTTTTGGATATATCAAGTTCACTACGTTACCCAAGGAGCAATTTCCTGATGTGGTCATTCCTACCATTTCAGTGACTACCGTATATGTAGGCAATTCCCCCAAGGATATAGAAAACTTAGTTACCCGTCCTATTGAAAAACAGTTGAAGGGGATCAGTGGCGTAAAGGTCAATAAGATAACCAGCACTTCACAAACAGATTTTTCGCTAATTGTTGTAGAGTTTGATACGGATGTAAAAAGTGAGGTGGCTAAACAAAAAGTAAAAGATGCGGTAGATAAATCCACCAAGAATTTACCAACAGATTTAACCAGCCAGCCTGATGTACAGGAATTTTCCTTTAGTGAAATGCCCATTTTGTTTGTGAATATCAGTGGTGATTTTGACCCCATCAAACTCAAGGCATATGCGGACAAGATTCAAGATAAGGTAGAGGAATTGCCTACGGTTACACGTGCTGAGATTGTAGGTGCTCCTGAGCGACAAATTCAGGTTAACGTAGATCCCTATCGTATGGCTTCCGCTAAGGTTAGCTTTATGGATATTGAAAATGCCATCGTTCGCGAGAACATGGATATTACCAGTGGACAGGTAGATGCGGGTAACATGAAAAGAACCTTACGCGTCAAAGGACAGTTTCGCGAAGCTGCAGATATGGAAAATATTGTAGTTCGTAGTTCGGCTCGTGGTGCCGCTGTTTATCTACGCGATGTAGCGGATATCCGAGATACGGTTAAGCAATATGAAAGTTTTGCGCGTTTAAATGGAAAGAATGTAATCACGCTCAATATTGTAAAACGAGCAGGAGAAAACCTGATCACAACGGCAGATGGAGTCAAAGCGCTTCTTGCCGAAATGCAGGAAAAACAAGAATTGCCACAGCATTTAAAAGTAGATTTTACCGGAGATCAGAGCAAGGGTTCAAAAAAATCTTTCAATGAATTAATCAATACAATTATTATCGGTTTTATTCTGGTACTAGTGATTTTGATGTTTTTCATGGGTGTCACCAATTCCTTCTTTGTGGCCCTAAGCGTTCCATTGAGTGTATTTGTGGCCTTTATGTTTCTTCCGGTTGCCGATGCTATTGTGGGAGGAAGCGTTACGCTCAACATCATTGTTTTATTTGCCTTATTATTCGGGCTGGGAATTATTGTAGACGATGCGATAGTGGTCATTGAAAACACACACCGAATATTCAACAACGGCAAGGTTCCTGTTATCAAGAGTGCTAAGGAAGCAGCCGGGGAAGTATTTATTCCCGTGCTGGCGGGTACGGCAACCACCTTAGCTCCTTTCTTCCCTTTGTTGTTCTGGAAAGGAGTTATTGGTAAGTTCATGATCTACCTGCCTACGATGTTGATCTTGACACTGGCGGCATCATTGGTAGTAGCCTTTATTTTTAATCCGGTATTTGCGGTGAGTTTTATGAAACCAGAGCTTAAGGATGATGCTTCACACAAGTCGATGGTTTTTCGTAAGAAATGGTTTTGGGTATTTGTGATAGCGGGGCTGTTATTGCATTTGATTGGATATACTGGAACAGCCAATGGATTATTAGCCCTGGCCATTTTAATGGTATTGCATGTTTATTTCCTACAAGAATTAATATGGAAGTTTCAACATAGCACGCTTCCTGGATTAATGAATCAGTATGAAAAACTGTTGCGTTGGATTTTAGTGGGTAAACGACCTGTAAA
Source organism: Bacteroidota bacterium (assembly GCA_016868475.1). Lineage (GTDB taxonomy): Bacteria > Bacteroidota > Bacteroidia > Chitinophagales > Chitinophagaceae > JJ008. Next base: position 32,116 of record VGGU01000014.1, on the reverse strand, counting down.
AACATTTGCTTCACTATTCCTTCTTTTTATTTTATCAATATTCCTGCTGGGACTAAGGGGCAATAAAATGACCTTCTTCCCAAGTGGAGATCCCAATTTTGTCTATGTATATGCCAAGTTGCCGGTGGGTACTGCAGTAGAGTATACTGATAGCGTAACCCGAGTGCTGGAAAATCGTGTAATGACGGCACTAGCAGATCAGCAGCCTGGCAAAGAAGGCAGTATTGTAGAAAGCGTGATCAGTAATGTAGCGGTTAGTGCAAACAATCCACGCGATAATAACAGAAGTGTACAGCCGCATTTAGGACGTATTCAAGTGTCGTTTGTAGAATTTGAAAAGAGGCATGGAAAATCCTCGACTCAATTATTAACGGCTATTCGAGAATCCGTGCAGGGAATTCCGGGTGTTGACGTGGAAGTAGATCAGGAAACCAATGGGCCGCCTACAGAACCACCGGTTAACATTGAAATTGCTGGAGATGATTTTGATCAACTCGCTAAAGTGGCTACACAATTGCTACAATATATTGATGCTAATCCGGTAAATGGTATCCAGAGTTTAAAAGCCGATGTGGACCTGAATAATCCGGAAATCACGGTTATTGTGGATCGTAGCAAAGCCACTATGGAAGGGGTAAGCACGGCGCAAATTGGAATGGCCTTACGAACCGCGCAATTTGGCAAAGAGATAAGTAAAATAAAAGATGGGGAGAACGAATATAAAATTCAGCTTCGTTACCAAGCTGATCGCCGTAGCAGTGTAGATGCTCTATTGAACACACGCATTATTTTCATGGATATGAATACCATGCAGGTAAAGTCTATACCCTTAGGTGCGGTAGCTGCTGTGGATTATACTACTACGGCCGGAGGTGTTAAACGCAAAAACGATCGTAGAACAATCCAGCTACAAAGCAGTGTGAAAAATCCTACTTTGGTTGCCGGTATCAACGCTGCACTCAAAGAAAAAATAGAAGCGTTTCAATCCAGCACCAGCATACCTGCTGATATTACCATTCGTCAACAAGGGCAAAGTGAACAGGAAAAAGAAACGCAAACTTTTTTGGGTACAGCGCTACTGATGGCTATTGGCATTATTTTTCTTATTCTGGTATTGCAGTTCAACAGCATGAGCAAGCCATTTATTGTAATCACAGAAATTTTCTTTTCAGTAATTGGCGTATTAATCGGATATGCAGTTAGCGGAATCACGCTTTCTACCATCATGGTAGGAATAGGAGTGGTGGGTCTGGCTGGAATTGTGATCAAGAATGGAATTCTCTTGATTGAATTTACCGACCAGCTACGTAGTCGCGGCTATCGTACCCGTGAAGCGGCTATTCAGGCCGGTAAGATCCGTATCATACCTGTATTACTTACTGCCGTTGCCACTATTATGGGATTATTGCCATTGGCGGTTGGATTTAACATAGACTTTGCAGGACTTTTCCAACACTTTCGCCCCAATATTTTCTTTGGTGGAGATAGCGTGGTATTTTGGGGACCGCTCAGTTGGACCATAATCTTTGGGTTGATCTTTTCATTCTTCCTTACCTTGCTAATGGTTCCCGGAATGTATTTAATTGCCGAGCGCTTACGCCGTCCCATGGAACAATTCTATGGTACACGCTATATTGCTTTGCTAGGATTTGCCGGACCTTTCTTTTTCTTTTTTGTAGGGGTGATGTTTGTTGTTCGCCGTATACAAGGAAGAAAAGTATGGTTAGGTCATCCGGGAAAATTGAGTCAATAATTATTAAATTCATCGTTGAACAAAACAATAACCATGGTCCGCAAACAGGAAATATTGCAAGATGTAGTCATCAAATTTGCCGGTGATAGTGGTGATGGAATGCAACTGACCGGCAGTCAGTTTACCAATAACACGGCGCTGTTAGGAATAGACCTGGCTACATTTCCTGATTTTCCGGCAGAGATTCGTGCGCCACAGGGTACTCTTCCCGGAGTCAGCGGGTTTCAATTAAGATTTTCTTCAGATCGTGTGTTTACACCCGGAGATGCCTGTGATGTGTTAGTGGCAATGAATGCAGCGGCTTTAAAAGTTAATTTAAAAACGCTGAAGAAAGGGGGAAAGATTCTTGTTAATACAGATGGTTTTGGTGCTAAAAATTTACGCCTGGCTAATTACCCGGATGGAGTCAATCCACTGGAGGATGGAAGTTTGAGCAACTATGAAGTGTTCGAAATGGATGTAACCAAAATGACGCGCGAGGCGCTCAAAGATGTTACACTCGGAATGAAGGAAAAGGATCGTGCAAAGAACATGTTTGTGCTTGGATTTTTATATTGGATGTACGGCAGAGACATGGAAAATTCCATCAACTTTATCAAAGAAAAGTTTTCCAATAAACCGGATATCATGAACAGCAATATTGCTGTTTTGCAAGCAGGGTATAATTACGGCGACACTACAGAAACATTTACCACTACTTTTTCAGTGGAACGTGCTAAAATGGAACCAGGCTCCTATCGTTCCATCATGGGTAACCAGGCCGTTTCATTGGGACTTATAGCCGCTTCACAAAAAAGCGGATTGCCATTATTTTTAGGATCATATCCAATCACGCCCGCATCGGATATTCTACATGATCTTTCCAAGTATAAAAATTTTGGGGTTCGTACTTTCCAAGCCGAGGACGAAATTGCTGCAATTACCTCTGCCATAGGAGCTTCCTATGGTGGTGCCTTGGGTATTACTACTTCCAGCGGCCCAGGTATTGCATTGAAAGGCGAAGCCATGGGTTTGGCGGTGATGTTGGAGATCCCACTTTTGATCATCAATATTCAACGTGGTGGTCCTTCTACCGGTCTTCCTACTAAAACCGAGCAAAGTGATTTGATGCAGGCTTATTATGGACGAAATGGAGAATGCCCGATGCCCATAATTTCTGCTTCCACACCTGCGGATTGTTTTGATGCTATATATGAAGCTGCGCGTATTTCTATTCAACACATGACCCCTGTGCTGTACTTAAGTGATGGATATATTGCCAATGGTGCGGAGCCTTGGCGTTATCCACAATCAAAAGACTTGCCTGCTATTGAAGTAAAATTCAAAACCACCTTGGATGAAGGCGAAGAAAAATATAAGCCCTATGCACGTGACCAGAAATTAGCGCGTCCATGGGCTGTGCCGGGTACAGCCGGTTTGGAACATCGAATAGGGGGGTTAGAAAAACAAAATATTACTGGTAATGTAAATTACGAACCCGAGAATCATCAGCTGATGATTAAACTCCGCCAGGAAAAAGTAGATAAGATTACAGACTATATTCCGGAACAACAATTAGATAGTGGATCGGAAAAAGGAAAAATATTGGTGTTGGGTTGGGGCTCCACTTATGGCGCCATTAAATCTGCCGTAGCTGAATTGCAAGCACGTGGTCAAGCAGTTAGTCATGCACATCTTAGATATGTTCGTCCTTTTCCTCGAAACCTCGGGCAATTGATCAAGAATTTTGATCAGGTATTGATTCCTGAAATTAACAATGGGCAGTTGATCAAAATAATTCGCGATACTTATTTAGTGGATGCCAAGGGATATAATAAAATGATGGGAGTTCCTATTACTAAAACTGAATTAGTGCATTGCCTGGAAGAAATGCTGGGCGGTAAAAACTAAAAGGCCTTGCGTTTGAAAGCAACGCACAGTTCTTGCAATCCACATTTTTCACAAGCAGGGCCACGGGCAACACAGGTATATCTTCCATGTAAGATCAACCAGTGATGTGCTTTATGAATTAACTCGGCAGGAAAATTTTGGGTTAATATTTTTTCTACCGCCAGTGGGGTGGTTGCGGTGGAAGGAACCAACCCAATCCTTCTGCTTACCCTAAACACATGGGTATCTACTGCCATGTTTGGCTGGTTGTCAATCACCGAAGTAATCACATTAGCTGTTTTACGTCCCACACCGGGCAGTTGAATCAACTCATCTACGGTCATGGGTACTTTACCGCCAAAATCACTTATTAGCTTTTGCGCCATTCCAATCAAGTGCTTGGATTTATTATTGGGATAGGAGATGCTTTGAATCAAAGGAAGTACTTGTTCAAAACTGGCCTTGGACAAAACTTGTGCGCTGGGAAATTTCTTAAAAAAAGCAGGAGTGGTTTGATTGACCCGCTTGTCTGTGCATTGTGCAGATAGAATTACCGCAACCAATAATTGGTAGGGATTATCATAGTATAACTCAGTTTCTGCATTGGGAGCGTGAGTAAGAAAATAATCAGTTACAAATTGATATTTCTGCTGGCGCGTCATGGCCGCAAGTTACGGATCAGGGAACGGTCTGTACCTGAGTGTTGGAGGCATATCGAAGTATATTCAGAATTACTTCCGTGCGGGGCGATTCCAGTCTTTGGTCTAGTCTTTCTAAAGTAGTTTTTAGCACCCCCATTTTTTCACGAAGGGTCCAGTCGGTTTCCATTGCTTCTTCCAGGGCCTTACGTTGCGAGGCATCCATTTCGTGATAGAGGTAAAGAACCAGGTCTTCGGGAGTGTAGGCTTTCATATGGTCAAAAAGCAGCTGTTGCCTATTAAAAACGAGAAAGGGTTTCTCTTATTGTGCAAGGGGGTAAAAAGGTCTATTTTTTTGGAGAAGCAGGCTTTTCAGAGATCAAAAACAGGTCTTCATTGTCTTTTTTCATCAGGTATTTTTCCCGGGCATATTTCTCAATGGTAGCGGGATTTTTCTTTAGGGATTCTAACTCCTTGCGTTCCAATTCTATTTGGTCAGTGTAATACTTTTTGGTTGTTTCCAGTTTTCGCAATTCTTTTTTCCGGTCAAGCTGCGTAAACAAGTCATTTTTATCCAAGAACAGTACAATCACTATAAAAACGGCAGTGGCAATAAAATATTTATTGCGAATCCAGGGCGGAATGGTAGAGAGAAATTGGTTCATGTATTCCTCAAAGTTAAAGAGGGGCTTGAATTACCCCTCCCTGATCATTTTCCAAACTTGATTTTTCCCTTGGGATAGATCGCCGAACTTCCCAGTAGTTCTTCAATACGTAAGAGTTGATTATACTTGGCCATTCGATCTGTACGAGAGGCACTACCCGTTTTGATTTGTCCGCAGTTCAGTGCCACTGCCAAGTCGGCAATTGTGGTATCCTCTGTTTCGCCACTCCGATGGCTCATGATGGTGTTGTACCCATTTTGTTGTGCCAAGGAAACAGCGTTGATGGTCTCGGTGATAGTGCCAATCTGATTTACTTTTACCAGTAACGCATTGCCGATCCCTTTATCAATACCCTGTTGTAAGCGTTCTACATTAGTTACAAAAAGATCATCTCCAACCAATTGACACTTTGTACCCACTGCTTCGGTGAGCATTTTCCATCCAGCCCAGTCGTCCTCGGCCATTCCATCCTCAATACTGCAGATTGGATATTTCTTTACCCAACTTTCCCAGTACTTGGCCAGTTGTTCGCTGCTCATTTCTTTTCCACTACTCTTATGAAAAACATATTTCTTTTTCTTGCTATTCCAAAGCTCACTGTTGGCGGCATCCATGGCAATTTTAATTTGGGAGCCCACTTTGTAACCCGCTGCATCAATAGCAGTCAATACAGTTTCAATAGCCTCTTCATTGCTTTGAATATTAGGAGCAAAACCTCCTTCGTCTCCTACGTTGGTACTATATCCTTTTTTCTTGAGCACTGTTTTTAGGGCATGAAAAATTTCAACACCCCAACGCAGGCCTTCACTGAAATTGGGAGCACCTACAGGCATAACCATAAATTCCTGAAAATCGATCTTATTATCCGCATGTGCTCCGCCATTGAGAATATTCATCATTGGCATGGGCAATACCTTGGCGTTGGTGCCGCCTATGTAACGGAATAAAGGAAGACCCGCCTCCTCGGCAGCAGCTTTTGCTACTGCCATACTTACGGCAAGCATAGCATTAGCCCCTAATTTATTTTTATTGGGTGTGCCATCTAATTGAATCATGAGCTGGTCTATCCCGGTTTGATCCGCTATATCATAACCTAATAGCAGGGGAGCAATGTTAATATTGACATTGTCAACGGCTTTCAATGTTCCTTTACCCAGGTATTTCTTTTTATCACCATCTCTTAATTCAACCGCTTCGTGAATACCTGTACTTGCACCACTGGGAACAGCCGCACGACCCAAGGCCCCGGTTTCAGTGACCACATCAACCTCAACGGTTGGGTTTCCTCGGGAATCCAAAATTTGTCGGGCAAAGATTTCAGCAATGTAACTCATGGTTATATGGATGTTAGTTGTTTATGATTCACCGGTCAAATAACGAAATATCTCTTCCAGTTTCATGTCTCGGCGGGGCAAAGATACTGTCTCTGCCAGTTTTATTAAAGGACTATCTGCAACAATGGTCCCTTTATTGATAATAATCACACGATCGCAAATAGCTTCTACTTCCTGCAAAATATGTGTGGAGAATAAAACAGTTTTTGTTTTACCCTGCTGCTTGATCAATTCGCGAATTTCTGCCAGTTGGTTGGGATCGAGTCCTGAGGTGGGTTCGTCCAAGATCAACACTTCAGGGTTGTGGATCAATGCAGCGGCTAAACCCACGCGTTGCTTATATCCTTTGGAAAGTTGACCAATGGTTTTATGTGCTTCTGATTCAAGTTTTGTCAGCGATAATGCCTGTTCGACAGCTGATGTTACTGTAGGCACTTGATGCACCCTTGCAATAAAAGAAAGATACTCCCGTACATAAAGATCTGGGTATAGTGCGTTTTGCTCAGCGAGATAGCCTATTTTTTTTCGAACGGAAACAGCGTCTACAGCCAAATCCAACCCACAAACCTTGGCCTGTCCTGAGGTAGGATGCAGGTAGCCTGTTAATATTTTAAAAGTGGTGGATTTTCCAGCCCCATTGGGTCCCAAAAAACCAACCACTTCCCCTTGCTTAACTTGAAAGGATATATTGTTGACGGCGCATTGCGTGCCATAATCCTTACAAAGACTGCTTACCTCAATGGACATGCCACGAAGGTAACTCAGAGATCGTCAAATTGGTACAAGGGGTCAATAGGTGTATCCGCAGACATTTCGAAAACCGGGCTGATCAACCCATTGTCAAGTCCATAAACCCATCCATGTAAATGAGGATAATGACTTTGTTTCCAAGCTTTTTGAATTATAGAGGTTTTTGCCAAGTTCATCACTTGTTCCTGTACATTTAATTCTACCATCCGATTCAAACGGCTTATTTCATCGGGGATATTGTCCACTTCTTCTTGGTGAATGCGATGAACATCTTTGATATTACGAATCCACTTATTGATGATGCCAAAATTATGTTGTGTCATGGCAGCTTTTACTCCTCCACATCCATAGTGGCCACAAACAATTACGTGCTTAACTTTTAAGTGATGTACAGCAAACTCCAATACAGTAAGCAGATTTAAATCTGTATGAATCACCATGTTTGCCACATTGCGATGCACAAAGATCTCTCCGGGTTTTGTACCTGTAATTTGATTGGCTGGCACACGACTATCACTACATCCAATCCAGAGAAATTCTGGTTCTTGAATATCTGCCATCCGATTAAAATAATCGGGATCTTCAGTTAATTTTCTAGCAGCCCAGGCTTTATTGTAAGAGAGTAGTTTTTCGTATGATTGCATAAAATTATTTTGAATATTATTAAAGATTGACCTCTGTGAAAAAGGGTGCATCAGCACCCAGCGACTGCTACAGGAGCATTCAATCAACAATAGTTTGGGGGAGGAGTGGGTTTTTCCACTAAGGGAGCAGGAGGTAGGTTTGCCTTTAGCAGACAGCATAAATGTATCAAGACTATAGGCTGTGTTGCTGTCGTAGAAAAATAAAATTGAAAAGGGCTTTCTTTTTTTTCTTCCTTAATCTCATTCAATTGATTTGAGCTGCTTTTTTCTTCGTCAATCACAAAATAGCTCAGCTGATTTTTTGTTAACAACAATTGTGTCAACGGGAGTGTAAGCGTGAGAGAAAAAATAAAAAAAAGTATGGAAGCTATCGATTTCATACTGAGACGCAAATTTACAAGCAATCCAATTTATATGCCAATGATCTTTGTAAAAAATTGATAAATAATTAACTTGAGGCCTACAAATTGCCTCCTAAAGCATTGAATTCCATTTTATGTCTAAAAACCCCTCCGTTACTTCTCGCAATCTGGTTTTAACTCGGCTTTTTTTAGATTTTTTCAAAAGTGAAAAATTTTCAGGGTTTTTATTGATTGGGTGCACCGGACTATCGCTCTTATTGGCTAATTCTTCATGGGGAGATGCCTATGCGCATTTTTGGCACCAACCATTTGCCGGTTTAACCGTAGAGTCATGGATCAACGACGGATTAATGGCTGTATTTTTTTTACTGGTTGGGTTGGAGATTGAACGAGAGATTTACATAGGTGAACTCTCTACGTTTAGACATGCTATTTTACCAATAGTGGCGGCAGTGGGTGGCATGTTGGTGCCTGCAGGCATACATTTATTTTTAAATACAGGTACTGATACCGCGGCTGGTGCGGGAATACCAATGGCTACTGATATTGCTTTTGCATTGGGAATTTTATCCCTGGCTGGTAAAGCTGTGCCGCTCGCTCTTAAAGTTTTTTTAGCAGCGCTTGCAATCATCGATGATTTGGGCGCCATTGTAGTGATTGCACTTTTTTATACCCAGCAACTTTCCTCTCTTTATTTAAGTATTGCTTTATTGGTTTTTGCACTACTGTTTTTCATAGGCAAAAAGGGGGTTACCAATGGTTGGATCTATGGGCTGGGTGGGGTACTGCTGTGGTATTGTATGCTTCGTTCTGGTGTGCACGCTACTATTAGTGGGGTACTACTTGCCTTTACTATTCCATTTGGCAAAGGAGGGGACCAGTCCTTGTCAGCAAGGTTGCAACATTTTTTGCATCCTATGGTGGCCTACTTTATTGTGCCCGTTTTTGCATTGGCCAATACTGGCATTATTCTCTCCGATCAAATCTTGCACACCCTTGGCTCATTTAACAGTTTAGGAATTATGATGGGGTTAACACTTGAAAAACCAATTGGCATTTTCTTATTCTGTGCAATAGCGGTTCAAATCAAAACCGCTGTTTTACCATCTGGCGTTACCTGGAAACATATCCTGGCAGCCGGCATGTTGGCAGGCATTGTGTTTACGATGTCCATTTTTATAACTATCCTGGCCTTTCCTGATCCGGCTACCATTGTAAGTTCAAAAGTGGCCATACTCGTTGCCTCATTAGCTTCTGCGTTTATTGGACTTTTTACTTTTAAACTCGTTGAAACAAAATCCATTCAATAATTTAGTCGCTGCAAAAAAATATTATGTCTTATTCTTATCAAATTCGCACCGAAGCTGATTATCGAACCGCTTATCAACAAAGTGTAGAAGATCCTGAAAAATTCTGGGCCGCAGTAGCTGAAAATTTTTCTTGGAAAAAGAAATGGGACAAAGTGTTGTCTTGGAACTTTGAAGAACCCAAAGTAGAATGGTTTGCTGGTGCTAAACTAAACATCACAGAGAATTGTATTGACAGACATTTGTCTGCATTAGGCGATAAGCCTGCTTTAATCTGGGAGCCCAATGATCCAAACGAACGCGTGCGTGTGGTAACGTATAATCGATTGCACAAGCGTGTTTGTCAATTTGCACAAGTGCTTTTGAATAATGGAGTAAAAAAGGGAGACCGTGTTTGTATCTATATGGGTATGGTTCCCGAATTGACTTATGCAGTATTAGGCTGCGCACGAATTGGGGCCATTCACAGCGTGGTGTTCGGAGGATTTTCTGCGCAGAGTATTGCAGACCGGTTGGAAGATGCCAAAGCTACTTTTATTGTAACCTGCGATGGGGCTTTTCGAGGCAATAAGGATATTCCATTAAAATCAGTGATAGATGACGCGTTGATTGGAAATAAAGTAGTGAAAAAGGTAATTGTCTATACACGTACACGCACTCCGGTGTCCATGTTAAAAGGACGTGATGTATGGTGGGAGGACGAAATGGAACATGCCGAATCGCAGGTTGAAGTCAATGGAGTAGTGCAACAAGAAGCTGCGGTGATGGATGCAGAGGATCCATTGTTTATACTTTATACATCGGGAAGTACCGGCAAACCCAAGGGTGTGGTGCATACAACAGCAGGTTATATGGTGTGGACCAACTACACTTTTGTAAATGCTTTTCAATATCAACCTAGCGATATACATTTTTGTACAGCGGATATAGGTTGGATTACCGGTCATAGTTATATCCTCTACGGTCCACTAAGTGCAGGCGCCACCTGTGTGATGTTTGAGGGGATTCCCACCTGGCCCGATGCCGGACGTTTTTGGGAGATAGTAGAAAAACACCGGGTGAATATATTGTATACAGCTCCAACTGCCATCCGTAGTTTAATGGGCTTTGGCACAACACCATTGGAAGGAAAAGATCTTTCTTCTCTCAAGGTGTTAGGTACAGTTGGAGAACCCATCAATGAAGAAGCCTGGCATTGGTACAATAAAAACGTAGGAAAAGAAAAATGTCCCATTGTTGATACGTGGTGGCAAACAGAAACAGGAGGTTGTATGATCTCCAATATGGCAGGAGTTACACCAGGTATTCCTTCCTGGGCATCTTTACCAATGCCCGGTATACAACCCATATTGGTTGATGAAGCAGGGAAAGAAATAACAGAGAAAGACCAACATGGACATTATAAAGGCAACCTCTGTATCAAAGCACCATGGCCGGGTATTTTACGAACCACTTATGGCGACCATGAACGTTGTCGGCAAAATTATTTCTCCACGTATCCCGGTCTTTATTTTACGGGAGACGGCGCGTTAAAGGATCAACAAGGCAATTTCAGAATTACCGGCCGGGTAGACGATGTATTGAATGTTAGCGGACACAGACTGGGAACAGCCGAAGTAGAAAATGCAATCAATATGCATGCCGGAGTAGTCGAGAGCGCCGTGGTGGGCTACCCACATGATATCAAAGGACAGGGTGTTTATGCTTATGTGATCATGGACCAACTCCATGAAGATGCACAGCTAACGCGTAAGAATATTTTACAAACAGTAACCCGTCAAATAGGGCCCATTGCAAAACCAGATAAAATTCAATTTGTAAAAGGGCTTCCTAAAACGCGTAGTGGAAAAATCATGCGCCGGATACTTAGAAAAATTGCAGAGGGAGAAACTAAAAACTTAGGGGATACTACCACCCTGCTGGATCCCGCTATAGTAGAGGAGATCGCAGCAGGGCGAATAGTGGATTAGATCTTTTTTTCAGACCAGTTGAAAGAACTGGGTTTTTTTGGAGAACTTGTTTTTTTTACTTTTTCTTTCTCCGGGCGTGCTCCCAATCGAAAACCTACATTGTAAGGACGCATGTCCAATCCTTTGTTCCACATATTATTCATGGCAAAGCTGGTGTAAAGTGTAATTGGACCTACGCCAAGTTCTCCTATCCATGAAAACTTGAAAGGCTCCAAATCAAAGTCGCTTCTAAGTTTGTCAACGTCGCCATGTTCTTTTGTTTTAAACCGAGAAGAGTATAAAAATCCGGCACTAACACCTGCAGACAGTCTCAACCCATTACTTTTTGCCGGGGAAGTATTCAGATTCAGCATCATTGGAACCGTGAGGTAATCTGCGGCAAGTTTTACTTTGTTATACTCAACCATTCCTAAATAAATACCGGTTGGGTTTTTCCAAAACTGAATATTCTCTTGTTCAAATCTATAGTTGTTCAATTCAAGTCCAACTCCATATTGAAGATTTAAAAAATGTTTGGACAGATTTACACGTTGCATCAAGATCCAGAGATTTACATTTCGGGAAGCCGTTACATTTAGCTTTAGTTGATCTTTGCCAATGTTTGAAGAAACAAATCCAATAGCTCTTGCTGCTGCATAATTACTCTGATCATTATACCCTGAAAATCCAAGGTCAAGTACCCACCAGAAATTTTCTATGTTTTTCAATTCTTTTTTCTTCTCCGTTTTGAAAAAATTAAAACCTTCGGCCATTTTTTCCGTATTGAAGAGCTCAAATCCCTCTACCTTCTTGGGGTGGCTATGATCGCCATCAATGGTTACTTCCACCTTTTTTTCAATTTTTCCATCATGATTTTCTGTGCGTGTAATAATGGTAGTTCTTCCTTTAATAATTGTATCCACCTGAACAATTATTTTTTGTTGAGGTTGGGTTTGTGTAGTATCCGTTTGTGCGTGTAACAAAGAAGTAGAAAAAAGCAAACTTGTTAGACCTAATACTCGTAAAACTGTCATAGTTAAAATTTTGATTTATACTGTGAGACAAGCTAAGCGATTTGTTCGCTGCCTGTTCTGCCGCAAAACTAATAGCCTAAACTTGAAAAAAGTGTTAAGAAGTGTAAAAGGGAACAGCAATTACACCAATGGCAAGGGCTCCTATCTTTGTGGCAAATAAAGGGTATGAACGAGAAATTAGTAAAACGCATTGGTGCTGAGTTGGAGGAGATCATGCAAGCAGGGCTTTATAAAAAGGAGCGTATCATTGAAAGTCCTCAGGGGGCTGTAATCAAAGTAGGAAATCGCGAAGTGCTCAATTTTTGTGCAAATAATTATCTGGGACTTTCTTCTCATCCCCGAGTTATTGCTGCGGCGCATCAAGCTATCGATCAACGAGGTTATGGCATGAGTAGTGTGCGTTTTATTTGTGGCACACAGGATATACATAAAGAATTGGAAGCAAAAATTTCTACTTTTCTTGGTACAGAGGATACTATTTTGTACGCCGCCGCTTTTGATGCAAATGGCGGAGTATTTGAACCACTTTTTGGGGAGGAGGATGCCTTGATATCCGATGCCCTAAACCATGCTTCAATCATTGATGGTGTTAGATTATGTAAAGCGCAGCGGTTTAGATATGAACACAATAATATGGAGGATCTGGAATGCAAACTCCAGGAAGCAGCTGCATGCAGAAGCCGAATTATTATCACGGATGGCTCCTTTAGTATGGATGGTACTATTGCGCAGCTCGATAAAATTGTTGCACTTGCAGAAAAATACGATGCTGCAATTATGATCGATGAATGTCACTCCTCTGGTTTTCTTGGTAAAACAGGAAGGGGCACACATGAATATCGCGGGGTAATGGGAAAGATTGATATCATTACCGGTACTCTGGGTAAAGCACTTGGAGGAGCTTCCGGTGGATTTACCAGCGGAAGGAAAGAAATTATTGAAATGCTGCGTCAACGTTCAAGACCGTATTTGTTTAGTAACACCCTGGCTCCTTCAATAGTAGGTGCTTCCATTGCAGTATTGGATATGCTTACCGAAACCACTGCATTGCGAGATCAATTAGCTTTTAACACAAGCTATTTTCGAAAAAAAATAACCGAAGCCGGATTTGATATTAAACCAGGAGACCACCCAATTGTGCCTATTATGTTATACGATGCAGTACTGGCACAAAAAATGGCTGCTCGATTATTGGAAGAAGATATTTATGTAGTTGGATTTTTCTATCCGGTTGTAGCCAAAGGACAGGCCAGAATTCGGGTGCAGATAAGTGCAGCTCATGAACAAGCGCATCTTGACAGGGCTATAGCGGCCTTTATTAAAGCAGGTAAAGAGCTGAGTGTACTAAAGTAGAGTGGTTACCTTTGCTTGAAAGATCATCGGAATGCGTAATTTCTTTTTTCTAATCATAATACTTTTAGTGAGTGCCTGCACTTTCAATACCGTTGAGCAGGACTCCAAAATAGAAACTTATTTCCGAGAAAATAATCTCAATGGCAGCTTTGCCATTATGGATAATGGAACGGGAAGGTTTAGCGTTCATAACCTCAAACGTTTTAGAGACAGTAGTTATTTACCGGCAGGTACATTTGCTGTGGTTCAGGCATTGATTGGTCTGCAAACCGGACAGATTACGGGATTGCCTGCTGTGGTTACGGATAGTTTACCCGCGCTGGAGAAAAATGGAGCGCAGGCCTGGATGGATTCTTTGGGGTATGGTGCTCGAAATGATAATGAACTGTTCAAGATCAACAAGGTTGATTCTTTCTGGATGGACAATTCTTTAAAAGTTACACCAGATGCTCAATTAGGATTAATCAAGCAATTGTATTTTGGACAGCTTCCCTTTTTTAAAGTCTATCAGGAGATGGTAAAAAAAGGTTTGTCTAAGGAGGAAAACACGCTTTACCGTTTGGGATATACTACAGGGGTGGGAACTGAACCTGGGGGAAACCAAATTGGCTGGGTGCTGGGTTGGATCGAAGAAAACAACCACGCTTACTTTTTTGTTTTAAATTGTGAGTCAGTCACAGCTGAAGAAAATTGGTCAGCCCAGTTGGTAGAACACGCAAAAAATATTCTGAAGGGCCAAGGCTTTTTTGAAGGAAACAGATAACTAATGTAACTGTCATGCAAGGCTATTGTCAATCACAAACTCAATACAAGCGGTTACTCACCCGCGAGGTTCGTATTGGTAATTTGATCATGGGAAATGGGCATCCAATTCGGGTGCAAACTATGACCACAACAGACACCATGGACACCATGGCAACAGTGGAGCAAGCTATCCGATGCATTGAAGCAGGTGCAGAATTAATTAGAATTACCGCACCTTCTATCAAAGAGGCCAATCAGCTGCAGGTAATTAAGGATCAGCTCAGGGAGCGTGGGTATGATACCCCTCTGGTGGCTGATATTCATTTTACTCCTCATGCAGCGGAGATTGCAGCAAGCATCGTTGAAAAAGTGCGCATCAACCCCGGGAATTATGTGGATAAGAAAAAGTTTGAACAGCTGGAATACACGGATGCGGAATATGAAGAGGAATTAGATCGAATCCGGGAACAATTTACTCCCTTGGTAAAAATTTGTCTCGAGCATGGTACGGCAATGCGCATTGGAACTAATCATGGTTCCCTCAGCGATCGTATCCTGAGCCGCTATGGAGATACACCCATTGGAATGGTAGAAAGCGCTATGGAGTTTTTACGGATTGCACGTAGCGAGAACTTTCACAATATTGTATTGAGCATGAAGAGCAGCAATCCCAAAGTAATGGTGCAAGCCTATCGATTGCTGATTAGAACAATGTATGATCAATTCGGTGAAATTTACCCCTTGCATTTGGGGGTTACTGAGGCAGGAGATGGTGAGGACGGACGAATAAAAAGTGCTGTAGGTATTGGAACCCTGCTGGAAGATGGCATTGGCGACACTATCCGAGTTTCATTGACAGAGGATCCTGAATTAGAAATTCCTGTTTGCCAGGATATGATTAGGCGCTATGGCGATAATTTTTCCTCTAACGCTATTCCTCCTATTGATACTTTACCCTATAATCCCTTTATCTATAATCGAAGAAAAAGTTTTCCGGTAGACATCATCGGAGGTGCACAGGTGCCAGTTGTCATTGCAGACCTCAGCACCATTGAAGAAATCACCCCAGCACATTTACAAGCTGTAGGATACACTTATAACGAGCAAACTGATAAATGGTCCATTGCTGATATTGCTGCTGATTTTATTTTTACCGGAACACAATTACTCAACTTTGAATTACCCGGAACACTTCGTGCTTTGGTTTATCCGGCAACCTGGAAAGCAGCTAACTCTGCTTCTTATGTGCCCTTGTTTGAGTTCAAGCAATTTGTAGAAACAGAGCTGCGTAGCAAAACGCTCAATTTTGTAATGATGGATTGTTATAGCGATGAAGAACGAAAAATGCTTCCGCTTTATCTCAACGTTATTTCCCGAGACAATACAGCTGTACTTTGTTTGAGTAGTTTAAATAAAAACGCGCTACAATCGGTGCGTCGCATGATTTCTGAACTACACATGCACCAGGTTAACAATCCGTTGATTTTAATCTGTGATAGTCCCGGTCAGTCTCTAGACCAGCACCTGATTCATTTTGCTATAGAAACCGGTGGGTTATTGTTGGATGGAATGGGAGATGGAATTTGTTTAGGCTATAAATTAGAGGCCAATGTAGAGTTATTCCCCGTTGCAGAATCAACCGATTTGCCCGAAGAAAATATTTATAAGTTTACCAATAACACGGCATTTAATATTCTGCAGGCCACAGGTACCCGTATTTCAAAAACAGAATATATCAGTTGTCCCAGTTGTGGCCGTACATTATTTGATTTGCAGGAGGTAACGGCTCGTATCCGAGCGGCAACTAACCATCTGAAAGGAGTCAAGATAGCCATCATGGGTTGCATTGTTAATGGTCCCGGTGAAATGGCCGATGCTGATTTTGGTTATGTGGGAAGCGGTCCTGGAAAAATTACACTCTATAAGGGCAGGGAAATTGTAATAAGAAACGTGGATAGTGCCGTAGCAGTGGATCAGTTGATCGAGTTGCTCAAAAAGAGTGGGGTCTGGATCGAAAAATCATGACATGCGTAAAATAGTATGGATCTTATTTTTTGCAATCATCCTCGTTCTGCATTTGGCAGGCATTGTCCATGAAATACCCACGCTGACCACGCTAACCAAACCCTTGTTGATCCCTGTGTTAGGATTTTTTCTGTGGAATCAGACCAGTGGAATCAAGAACAGATTGATTACCTTATTCCTGACTGCCCTTTTATTTTCCTGGTTTGGTGATCTGTTACTGATGAACACAGCCAATCCTTCTTTTTTCCTGTATGGCTTAGTTTGCTTTCTGCTAGCACAACTCTGTTACAGTTATTTTCTATATGTTATCATGGGGCAAGAGAAAATAAGTTTCAGTTGGCTGTTGTTTTTTCCGGTAGTCATTTACTATGTTGTATTAATTAGTTGGCTGGGCCCCCAATTGGGAGAAATGAAAGTACCTGTGATGATCTATGGGGCTATCATTAGTGTAATGCTACTGCTGGCACTTCATCAATTGTATATGCCTGCTGTTCGCACAGGTGGCTTGTTTGTTTTAGGTGCGGTATTTTTTGTAATCTCCGACACGGCACTTGCTATCAATAAATTTAGTGCGCCCTTTCCTCATGCGGTATTAATTATCATGCTCACCTATGGGTTGGCACAATTTTTTCTAACCAATGGGGCCCTGAAATATATCCTTAGGGAAAAATCACGTCATTCTCTTTTTTAATTATGCGGGAAACAGATTTTTTAGTGATTGGTTCCGGAATTGCCGGATTAAGTTTTGCCTTAAAATGTGCCAAGGAATTTCCTGATCGAAAAGTATTGGTCATTACAAAAGCCAAGGCCGACGAAACCAACACCAAATATGCGCAAGGAGGTGTCGCAGTGGTCAGCGACACCACTCACGATAGCATTGAGCAACATGTACAGGATACTTTGATTGCGGGCGATGGGCTTTGCAACCAAAATATGGTGCGAATGTTGGTAACCGAAGGGCCTGCACGGGTGGAAGAGATCATTGAGTGGGGCGCGCGTTTTGATAAGGACGCGGCAGGAGAATTTAAAAAAGGAAAAGAAGGGGGGCATTCGGCACACCGCATTTTACATCACAAGGATGTAACCGGATTAGAAATGGAAAGAGCCTTGCTGGAAGCGGTTAAATCTTTTTCCAATATTGAATTGATCAAACATTGTTTTGTTATTGATCTGATCACTCAGCACCACGAAGGATACCTGGTTACCAAGTCAACTCCAAATATTACCTGCTTTGGTGTGTATGTACTGAATCGAGAAACCAATGCTATTGATAAGATACTCTCTCGTGTTACTTTATTAGCCAGCGGCGGCGTAGGTCAGGTGTACAGAACCACCACCAACCCTTCAATTGCTACAGGCGATGGAGTAGCCATGGTATATCGGGCCAAAGGCAAGATTGAAAACATGGAGTTCATTCAGTTTCATCCAACGGCGCTATATGAACCAGGTTTGCGTGGGCAAGCATTTTTAATCACTGAAGCCGTGCGTGGAGAAGGGGCCATCCTGCGCAATCATCAAGGAGATGATTTTATGAAACAGGTTGATGCAAGAAAAGATCTTGCTCCGCGGGACATTGTGGCAAGGGCCATTGATGCTGAAATGAAAAAATCAGGAATGGAATTTGTTTGGTTGGATTGCACGCAGATCGATCCGGTGCAGTTCAAGTCTCATTTTCCTACTATCTATGAAAAGTGTTTGTCGATAGGCATTGATGTAACCAAGCAATTTATCCCAGTTGCTCCTGCAGCGCATTATAGTTGTGGTGGTATCCAAACCAATGAGTGGGGTGCTAGTTCCATTCAACGGTTGTATGCCTGTGGCGAATGTGCCAGCACCGGTGTTCATGGAGCCAATCGCTTAGCCAGTAATTCATTGTTAGAAGCAATGGTATTTGCGCATCGCTGTTTTGATCATGCACGCACTTGTATAGACACCTTGTCCTACAATTACGCTATTCCAGAGTGGAGTGCAACAGGCACCACCGATCCAAAAGAAATGATTCTGATCACGCAAAGTTTAAAAGAACTGCAACAGATCATGAGTGATTATGTGGGTATTGTCAGAAATGATATTCGTTTGCAAAGAGCTTCCCGTCGGTTGGATTTATTATGGGAAGAAACCGAACAATTGTATCAAAACACAACCGTTTCTCCGCAATTACTAGAACTCCGAAATATGATCACCATTGGTTATTTGATAGTGAAATGCGCCAGCTTCAGAAAAGAAAGCCGTGGTTTACATTACAATACCGATTATCCGCAAGCAGCCGCATTGATTCAAAATATTGTGCTTTAAATTTGACCTATGTACCAATTGGTTTTTTTGCTTTTTCGAGGAGTGGCCTTATTGCCCATGTCTTTTTTTCATGCGTTAAGTGAGGTGGCTGTAATTATCCTGTCAAAAATTTTGCGCTATCGTCGGGATGTGGTGGAGCAAAATATCCGCACTGTTTTCCCCAATTATTCTACGCAAGAGGTCAATCAACTGATCCATCAGTTTTATCGCAATTTTGCAGATACTTTTACGGAGTCCATCAAATTATTTTCGCTTTCCAAAGCACAGGTTGATAAACGATGCACTATAGACTTTACCATCGTGCGTCAATTGATGCAGGAAGGCAAATCGGTGCAGTTAATGGCGGCACATCAGTTCAATTGGGAGTTTGTGAATCTGGTAATTCCCGGTCAATTACCCGGAACCTACTATTTTGTTTACCGTACCATTCAATCTCCAATCTTCAATAGGTTGTTTTTGTTCCTCAGGTGCAAGCAAGGAGCTAAGCCCGTAGCTGCAGAGGAATTTGCTGCGTCTCGCGATCAGATATTTGCACAACCTGCTGCCTTGATTCTGGGTGCAGATCAAAATCCCAGCATACCACAACGTGCACTCTGGATTGAATTTTTTGGAAAAGCTACACCCTTTCACCCTGGACCTGCCAAAGGAGCTATTGCCAAAAACACCGCTATGGTTATGTTGAATTTGACCCGAAAAAAAAGAGGGTATTATCACTTGGAGGCAAAACTTATTGCACGGGATTGCGCAGCGTACAGTCCTGAACAATTAACCTGGCTGTATAAAAAAGAAACAGAAAAATTGATCCTTGAAAATCCCGAAAATTATTTGTGGAGCCATCGTCGTTGGCGCCATCAATGGCAGCCGGCTTATGGTCCGGTTTACAAGGGGGAATAGGATTTTAAATTAGCCAAGCAATTGTTCCATAAAACCGGCCAGGGCTTTGATGCGATCAATGTTTACGGAATAGAAAATCTTTTTTCCTTCACGGGTTGTTTTTACAAAACCGGCTTTACGCAATACCGCTAAATGCTGCGAGGCTACGGATTGTTCCAGTCTAAGTTGAACATATAGTTCAGTGACCGTAACACTGCCTTTTTGATTGATCCATAATAAAATTTCTTGTCGCAACTTATGATTGATGGCACGAAGCAGGATGGCAGATTTTTTCAATTGAAGTAAATCCAGCCGGACCAATTGCTCTGGGTTTTGATTATCCTGTAGGGTAAGTCTATAAGCATGCATAACCCCTTAAAGGTATATCCAAAAAGCAAGATATATTATGATTTTTATTTATGTGTGGGAGACCGAGGAGTATAAAACTCTTTTACATAGAGTGG
The DNA here is from genome assembly GCA_016868475.1 of Bacteroidota bacterium. Lineage (GTDB taxonomy): Bacteria > Bacteroidota > Bacteroidia > Chitinophagales > Chitinophagaceae > JJ008. The sequence goes on along the minus strand of VGGU01000014.1, from coordinate 12,057 downwards.
AGCCGAATAAGCAAGATCTGCAAAGTTGGAAGCTGTGAATCTTTTTACGGCTAAGGCAATCTGGTTTTTGGCCGTAGCTATGTTATCTAAAAAGCGGGCATTGGGGTGCGTGCAAATCGATTTGAATTTAATGGAACCATCCCCGCAAAACAGCACGGGTTCTGTGTGCAGGTAGGCTTCAAAACAATTCGCTTCCAAGATCAATGCATGAGCAGGTTGTATTTCATTGTAGGTGGCGTCATATAAGGCTGTGTAAACCTCCATACGACGGGCGTCGATCATGGGACAAATTAATTCTCCAGTAGTGACGGGTATTACCGTGGCCATTAATTCCAGTGTGGGAATAGTGATCAAAGGTTTTTGTAAGGCATAGCAAAATCCCTTTGCCGTGGAAAGACCCACGCGCAAACCGGTATAAGAACCCGGGCCGATTGTAACACTGATCCCATCCAGTGCTGTTAGCGAAATACCACAAACATCGGCTGCTTCTTGTATGGCACTATGTATCCAACTGGCATGGTCTTGTTGTCGATCATTTGTTTTTTCGATCACGCAATCCCAGTCCTGTGAAAATGCAATAGAGGCCAGCGTTCCGGATGTATCGATATGAAGTAATTTTTTCATAGGGAATTTACTTCCTCGCAAAGCATAGCCGCCGGTTTATACTTGGGCAACTCGGCAGACAATGCGGTTAATAGCAACAATACTTTTTTGATCCCGATCTTTTCGGCCCAGACAAAAGGTCCGTTCGGATAATTAGTGCCCAATTGCATGGCCAGATCAATTTGATCCTTGGTGCTCACGCCTTCTTGTAAAGCCAGGTAGGCTTCGTTAATAATACAGGCAATTACCCTCGGTCCAATAAACCCAGCCTGATCCATTACCCATTCCGGGGTTCGCCCTGAGTTTTTTAAAAATAAGGCTACTTGTTCTTGTGCAGTTTGCGTGCCGCCAGCCAGTTCCACACAAGGCTTATTTAAAAAGCCCGGCCAAGCGTTAACTCTAATAAATCCCGAAGGCAAATCCATGCAGGTTTTTATTGTTGCGGCTACCACCACAATACCTCCCTGCTGTTGAAATTTTTCAAGTGAAGCCAGGTGCTCTGGTTGTTCCTCAAAGCTGAGATCGATGCAAATGGTCTGGTCACTTAATGACTCAGGATGGGTTAACCAGGTTTCCGAAACAATTGCAGATTGCTCATTCAAGGATGGCGGAAAGGAGCACCATTCATGTTTTTGTTCGTCCCTTGCAATCCATGCCACCGTCATATAGCCTGTTTTTGCAAAGAAAGTGTATAAAGCTAAATTCGCCCTGTAAATCAACCACTATGTCAAAAACCATTCTCAACACCAATCAGGCCCCGGCGCCTATTGGCCCCTACAATCAGGCAATTAGCCATAACGGCGTTCTATATATTTCCGGACAAATTTGTTTGGACCCCGCCAGCGGCCAGCTCAATAATGCCGATCTGGCAACTGAAACCCGGCAGGTGATGGATAATCTCCAGGCTATCCTTAAGGAGGCAGGTCTTAATTTTACTAAAGTGTTGAAGACTACTATTTTCCTAACAGATATGAACCGCTTTGCCGAGGTAAACACCATCTATGGCAGTTATTTTACCGGGGATTATCCGGCCCGGGAAACAGTTCAGGTTTCTGCCTTACCCAAATTTGTGAACGTGGAGATCAGTATGATAGCTGCCTTATAGACGATTTACTTAATTTTAGCAACTTCAACCCGCCTCATGCAATTATCATTTCCTCGCTTGCCGCTTGCATTTTTTGGATTGTTAGCGGTTACAATATTATTTGTAACCTGTCAGCAGCCCTCACCCGCTAATCATAGAGATAAAAAAGATCATTACGATGGGCCCGCAGAAATGTGGGAACAGGAACTGGAAATGATCCGAGACCCCCGCACCGGTCAGGTGCCCTGGCCAAAATTGTTTGAGGCAAAGATGGCTACCGAAGCAGCGCGTGAGGCCGCAAGTCAACATCGTATCAATGCACTCAGTTGGGAAGAACGTGGCCCTAACGCAGATGCGGTTGGACCCAGCAATGGAAACACTAGGGCCAATGGCGGAATTACTGCCGGGCGTGTTCGCGCATTGATGGTGGATTCCCTTGACCCCAATAAAAAAACAGTATTTGCAGGAAGTGTTTCGGGTGGACTTTGGAAAACCACCGATATCACAGCTTCCCCGGCCAACTGGATTCCCGTGAATGATTTCTTATCCAACCTGGCCATTTCTGCTATTTGTCAGGACCCTCGTCCGGGATTTAGAAACATTATGTATCTGTGCACGGGCGAATCTTACTTTAATAGCGATGCTGCACAAGGAGTGGGGGTATTTAAAAGTATCGACGGCGGAACCAGCTGGACTCATCTGGCCAACACAGCTGCTTTTACATTTTCTACACGCATACTTTGCGACTTTCAGGGTAATGTTTATCTGGGAACACGCAGCGGACTTCATCGGTCTGCAGATGGCGGAAACAGCTGGAACAATATTACTCCTTCTGGTTTAGCCTCCAGCCGTATTTGTGATTTGGAAATTTCTTCTACTGCAGCACAAGGACGCTTGCATGTGGTAACGGGCATTAATAATTCACAGGCATATCGATACACGGACGATCCCGCTGGCGTAAGTACAGCTACAGGTTGGAATGCACCTGCTACCCCTTTTCCTTCCTATAATAATCGTGCAGAAATTGCCGTATCCGGTAATGTACTTTATGCATTGCCTGTAAATAATTCCAGTCAGGTTCCTGAAGTGTATAAGTCTGCAGACGGTGGGGCTACCTGGACTATTACAGCCGGTGCTCCTCCCAACTCTCAAGGCATGAGTTCATTTACTAATGGACAGGGTTGGTATGATGTTTCAGTTGGAATCAATCCGGCCAATTCGGATGAATGTATCATTGGAGGCGTGGACTGTGCACGCACGCTGGATGGCGGTGCATCCTGGACAAGAATTTCTGCCTGGGTGGGCTCGTCCAGTTTATATCAATATGTACATGCCGATCAACACGATATTCAATGGTGGGATGGGGGCAATAAATTAATTTTTGGTTGCGACGGTGGCGTGCATTACTCTGCAGATAAAGGAACAACCATTCGGGACCGTAACGTAGGATTAAGAGTAAAACAATTCTATGCAGTAGCTGTCCACCCTAGTCAAACCAATTATTTCTTGGCCGGTGCTCAGGACAATGGAGTACATCAATTAAACAATCCTGGCTTAGGTGCTTCCGTAGAAGTAACGGGCGGCGATGGAGCTTTTGTGGCCATCGACCAGAACGAATCAAACTATCAGTTTGGTTCTTATGTGTATAATATTTATCGCAGAAGTTCTAATAATGGGGCTAATTGGAGTTCGTTCTCCATCAGCAGCAGCAGCGGCCGATTTATCAATCCCTGGGATTATGACAACCAGGAGAACATGATCTACGCTTGCACAAGTCCCGGTAATTATATGCGTTGGGAAAACCCACAAACTGCTGCTAGTGCGGCTACCGCAATTACCTCCATTGTTCCTATTACTGAATTTGCAGGACAAAATGTTTCTGCCGTGCATGTTTCGCCTTTCACTACCAACCGAGTTTTCTTTGGTATGGGAGCAGGTAAAGTAGTACGCGTGTCGGATGCGCATTCTACCACGCCTACTGCTGTTGATATTACTCCGGCAGGTGCTGTGGGCTATGTGAGTTGTGTTAATACAGGTTCGTCAGAATCAAAACTGATTGTGGTGTATTCCAGCTACAATGTAAATAATGTATGGGTCAGTCAGGATGCGGGAGTTACCTGGACACAGTGCGATGGCAACCTGCCTAATATGCCTGTTCGCTGGGCTGTTTTTCATCCGGATTCGGATACCAAAGCAATTATTGCTACCGAAACCGGCGTTTGGGAAACCGATTTACTCAGCGGAACCAATACGGTATGGGATGCTACTCCAAGTTTTCCTAACGTACGTGTATCAATGCTCAAGTATCGAGCATCAGATCGCACATTGGTTGCGGCAACCCATGGTCGTGGAGTATGGTCTGCTACCATTCCTCCTCCATCAGGATTTAGTTTTAATACACCAGCTCCTGCAACGGCAGCATGTCCGGCTCCGCAAAATATGAGCATCATGCTAAACACCATTTCCAATGGTGGGTTTACAGGCGCTATCAATTTATCATCCACCGGAAATCCTGCAGGAACCACGGTTTCATTTACTACCAATCCTGTTACTGCAGGTAATAGCACTATTGTAATATTGAATGGAACCAATACTTTATTACCCGGCACATATACTGTAACCGTAAACGGAACATCAACAGGAGTGGTTTCACAATCACGCACGCTTACATTTACTGTTACTGCGGGTACGGCCCCGGTAATTACTTCGCATCCTACGGATATTACCGTGTGCAGCGGTAATAATGCTTCATTTACTGCCTTGGCCAATGATGGAACATATCAGTGGCAGCTTAGTACCAATGGAGGAACCAGCTTCTCCAATATTTCCGGTGCAACGGCTACTACCTATACCGTGGCTAATGCAAGCGTAACAGAATCCGGGAATATCTATCGTTGTGTAATCTCCAATACCTGCGGCAATAGCGTAACTACTACCACTGCTTTGCTAACAGTTGCCAATGGCACCAGCATTACTACACAACCAGCAAATGCTTCATTATGTGTGGGCGGTTCTAATATATTCCGTGTGGTTGCTCTGGGTGCAGGATTATCTTATCAATGGCAGATCAGCACCAATGGAGGAACCAGTTTTTCCAATATTTCCGGAGCTACCTCTTCTCAATACACCCTTTCGGGAGCCATATTAGGGATGAACGGAGATCAGTATAGATGTATTGTTACCGGTACTTGCATACCTACTACGGCTACTTCAGCTGCAGCTACTTTATCTGTGGTGAGTGCACTTAGCATTACTCAACATCCTCAATCACTTACCGTCTGCGCAGGAACAGATGCCAGCTTCAGTATTGCAGCAGAAGGAGTGAGCATGTATCAATGGCAGCTAAGTACCGACGGTGGTATTACCTGGTCTGGTATTACCGGTGCTACCAATACCACATACACCATTACAAATCCTGGTACGGCCTTGAATGGTAACAGGTATCGTTGTGTAGTCAGCGGATCCTGCGGTACGGCAAATACTAATGCAGCCACTCTAACTGTTAACCCTATTACTACAATTACGCAACAACCAAATGCTCAAACCATTTGTGCGGGAACTGATGTTAGTTACGCTGTTCTGGTAACAGGTGCGGCTATTACTTATCAATGGCAACAAAGTTTGAACGGTTGCAATGGTCCATGGACAACTATTTCTGGTGCAACAAATGCCACCTATACCATTACTAACGCAGGACTTTCATTAAATAACACGGCCTATCGTTGTGTGGTCAATGGAACCTGCATTACAGGTTTAATATCCGGATGCGGATTACTGACTGTTGTGGCTCCAGCTACAGTGATAGCACCTCCCGTTTCTCAAACAGTATGTGATGGTGCAGGTGTAAGTTTTTCAATAACCGGTGGGGGAACCAATATCATTTACCAATGGCAGATCAATACCGGTTCCGGATTTGTTAATTTGAATAATGGTGGCGTTTATAGTGGCACCAACACGGCAAGTTTAACTATCACCAGCACTAATCCTGCAATGAGTGGTTATCAATATCAGTGTTTGGTTTCAAATACAATTTGTGCTATACCTACTGCTTCTGCTGCTGCTACTTTAACAGTTAACACACTGCCTGCCATCAATACACAGCCTCAGTCACAAACAATTTGTGAGAGTAGTACTTTATTGTTTACAGTTGCGGCCAGTGGAACAGGTGTACAGTATCAATGGCAGGTTAATTCCGGCACAGGCTTTACTAATTTGAACAATGGTGGAGATTATACCGGAGTTACCACCAATGCCTTAACCATTGTCAATCCAACGGTGGGCATGAGTGGTTATCAGTATCGCTGTGTGGTAAGCGGCACTTGTTCTCCTACGGTGCTATCTGCTGTTGCAACTTTAACCGTACACGCGCCAGTGGTTATTAACCGATCACCATCCAGCACTGAAGTTTGCGCAGGAACAACGGCTAACTTTTTGGTTGCAGTTAGTAGCGTGCCGGCTATCAATTATCAATGGCAGGTAAGCACCAATGGTGGAACCTCATGGGCAGATTTACCCGGTGCTACTGCTGCTAATTTATCATTGTCTTCAGTAATCATTGCCATGAATGGAAATCGTTATCGTTGTTTGGTCTCTAACAATACCTGTTCCCGACCTCTTGTATCCGCTGCTGCATTATTAACCGTGCGTGTGGTTCCAACCATTGGGTTAACCGCTGCACCGTTGACCTCACTCATGCCCGGACAAACCACAACCTTAACTGCTACACCCAGTAGCAGTAGCGGTGGAGTGATCACTACTAATTGGACACAGGATAATTTATCATTAACGCCTACCACAGCAACAACCTTTATAGCAAACATAAATGCACTGGGTGTTTATCAAACTGGAATCCGCGAAACCTGGCCCAGTGGTTTATTCTGTTCTGCGCTATCTTCCACAGTAACCATTACGGCCAATATTAGCAGCCGCTTATTTATTTTCCCTTCACCCAATGATGGCAATTTTACCGTTTCCTATTACTATGGAGGCAGCAGTAGTGCAAAACGTCAATTAGTGATCATAGATGGAAAAGGAGCCCGCGTTTATCGGGAGGCCTTTACTGTTTCCGGTCCTTATACCTTGCTACCGGTAAATCTGCAACGTGTAGCCAGAGGAATCTACTACGTAGTGATTGGGGATGCAAATGGAAATAAATTAATTGAAGGGAAAGTGCATGTGCGATAATCCCCTGCATTAATAAAAAAAGCCGCCTCAATTGAGGCGGCTTTTTTTATTAGTTCCCTTTTTTCCAGGTATTATTGTTTCTATCCCAGTCCGGAAGTTTTTTATCGGGGTCCAGCACCACTTGTTTGATCTCGGATGTAGTGGGCACGCTAAAAGTCCATTGAGAACCACGTTGCCAAATTTCAACAGGCAAATTGAATTTGTGTTCGGTGTCATTTGTTTCTACAACACGCACTGTAACGGGCATGGGCATTTTTTCCAAGGTTTCAATGGTGATCTCTGCGCCTTTGGCATAATCTCCTTTTTTATAACCCACTTCTTTTACCGCCATATCTAACTTCCATGCATTTAATACCCAGCTTCTCCAAAACCAACCCAAGTCTTCGCCACTTACGTTTTCCATAGTATGAAAAAAGTCCCAGGGGGTAGGATGTTTAAAAGCCCATCGACGGATATACTCCTGAAAAGCCCTGTCGAATCTTTCTTGGCCAAGAACCTGATCGCGTAAAGCGTGTAACATCTGTGCCGGTTTCATATAAGCGGTAATATCCAGATTTTTTTGTTGAATTACATCGGGCATAGTGTAGAGACCATCCATTTTTTCACCAAAGGTCATGCGCACCATAAAAGGCGCAGAAGGATCCGGGAAAAAACTGGATTTAAATTCTCCTTTATTGAAATCCGCAGTGGAAAAATCATTGATAAAAGTGTTAAAGCCCTCGTCCATCCACGCATATTTTCTTTCGTTGCTACCCACAATCATGGGGAACCAAGTATGACCAAATTCATGATCAGTAACGCCCCAAAGATCTTCGCCCATACTACGTGAACTGCAAAAAACAATGCCCGGATATTCCATGCCTCCCACAATACCCGCAACATTGGTAGCAGCAGGGTAGGGAAACTCAAACCATTTCTTGGAATAATGTTCAATGGACCCTTTGACCATTTCAGTGGAACGTTGCCAACCATTTTTACCAATGCTCTCCTCAGGATAGGCACTAATGGCCATACATTTTTTTCCGCTTGGCAAATCAATTTTAGCCGCATCAACAATAAATGCTCTTGATGCAGCCCAAGCCGCATCGCGGGTGTTATTGATTTTAAATTTCCAGGTTATAGCTGCCGCCATTGGGCGTGAGCCAGGCTTACCTACTTCCTCCTCACTTTGAATGGCAACAGTGGTGTTGCTTTTTGCGGCAACTTCCCAGCGCTTGACTTGTTCGGGCGTATAACAATCTTTTACATTTAGTAATTCACCTGACCCTACAATAATTAAATCAGCCGGAGCTGTAATAGAAAATTCAATATCGCCATACTCAAGATAAAACTCTCCCGCTCCCAGGTAGGGCATGGTGTTCCAACCCTGCACATCGTCATAAACAGCCATCCGCGGAAACCACTGCGCTATTTCATAGACCCAACCGTTTTTTGTGTTCAACCTTCCCATACGATCAGTGCCATATTCGGGAATAACAAACTGATAGTTCATTTTCAATCGCAAACTTGCTCCTTTTGCCAATGGACTTTTTAACCATACTTGCATTCGGGTATCAGTGGTTATTACATTGGACGCTGCGCTAAACACACCCGCTGATTCTACTTGCAAGTTGTTTATCTCATAACCATTGGTAAATCCGCCATTGGCCCAGCGGCCTCCGGTTTCGGTTGTGGTAGCAGAAGCACGCGAATCTTTTTTATAAATATGCTGATCGAGTTGCAACCAAATAAAACGTAAGGCATCTGCGCTATTATTAGTGTAGGTAATCATTACATCGCCACTAACGGTATGTGTGCCTGTATCTAATTTACAGTTGATGATATAATCTGCACGGTTCTGCCAATAACGTGGACCAGGTTCGCCACTGGCACTTCTAAAATCATTACCGGGGTATGGGTAGAACTGTGGGTTAAACGCCTCGCGATGATCGTAATTGGATTGGGCAGTAATCAATAGTGTAGAAAGCAATAAAAAAATAGATAGAATGCTTTTTTTCATGTGAGTGGTTTAGTTAAAATTATGGGAACATACTTTCAGCAATAGCTACGCTTTCTGGTTTACCCACATCTACAAAGCGGTCGCAGGAGTGGTCGTAACCCAATATCGGGTGATTGGCAGCGAGTTTAAGATATACTTCGGTGAGTGAAAATTTTCCGGCAAAGCCATAACCTGCCATCAGATTAAAAATGGAAGATTCAAACACCACTACACAACTATATGCTTTGGCAATAAGACCCGCACTGGAAATTGGGGCCGACAGGTTTCCATTGACCGGTGCCGACATTTTTTCCTCTCCCGTTTCTATATTTCTCCAGCCAAATAATCGATTGGCGGAATCAAAAAGCAATACTCGGGAACTACTCCGATCCGTTACACCAAATGAAATAAGGGGTTGATGATGTTCGTGAAACTCAATCAATTTTCCTAAATGCAAATTGGTAAGAATATCAGCATTGAGCGTAATAAAACGTTGATCATTGGAAAAGAACGGTTCAGCTTTGAGAAGTCCGCCACCGGTATCTAACAAGGCTTCACGTTCGTCACTAATTATAATATCAGAACCCCAACCGCGGGTTTCACTTACTAGTTCCTCAATTTGATCTGCAAAATGATGCACGTTGATCACTACTTCAAAAATGCCATACTGCTGGAGGTATTCTATGTTGCGCTGTAAAAGAGTTTTTCCATTCACCAAGGCCAAGGCCTTTGGATGCTTATTGGTCCAGGGTTTGAAGCGAGTGCCGAGGCCGGCACAAAATATCATGGCACGTGTAATCACAACGGCAAATTAATCCAATTCTTAGCGTCTTGTACGGTATGTGCCAATTCCACTTTTACCTTGAATTTATTTCTGAGATGACGGGCCATCTCATCGGCGGCATACACACTGCGGTGTTGCCCACCGGTACAGCCAAAGCCCACCATCAAACTTTCAAAGCCGCGTTTGATATAATCCTCAACGGTCATATCCACAATATCAAATACAGAGTTTAAAAACTCCGACATTTTGGTGCGCTGTTCCAAAAAATCACGCACCGGTTTATCGCGGCCCGTGAGTGTTTTCATTTCTTCCACACGTCCCGGATTTAAAATACCCCGGCAGTCAAAGGCAAAACCACCTCCATTACCCGATTCATCAGGAACGTATCCATTGCGATAGGAAAAACTATACACTTTCACCACCAGTGGTGTTGCTGTAGTGGCTTGAGTAGGGGTGAACTGCGCTATTACCTGATCACTCACACAGATATCCAGTACTTTTCTAAATTCAGGAACGGCAATTCCCACACTATGCTGATTAAAAAAATCACGAAGGTTGCGAAGCGCCAACGGAATACTGGTTAAAAACTGTGCCTTTCGCTCAAAGAGCCCACGAAAACCATAAGCCCCCAATACTTGCAATAAACGAATCAGCACATAACCATTGTACTGACTGCGAAATAAATTTCTGTCAATACGCTCGCCAATGGTGGATTCAAAAGCATCCATATAATCCTCGAGTAGATGTTGCTTCCATTGATCCGAAAGTCCTGCACGCGCCTGCCATAGTAAAGAAGCCAAATCATATTGAGGAGCGCCCTTCATTCCACCCTGATAATCTATAAAATGAATAGCTCCCTCAGGCGTTACCATAATATTGCGACTCTGAAAATCGCGGAACAAAAAATATTTATACTCCGTGTGCGTGAGATAATTGCTCAGTGCATCAAAATCCTCAATGAGTTGCTGTTTATCGTAAGGGCGACGCAATGCATCCAGAAAATAATACTTGAAATACAATAGGTCCGCAAGAATGGCCTGCTTGCCAAATTCTTTATTGGTAAGGCAATGATTGTAATCCAACCCTTGATGCCCACTCACCTGCAAAGAGACAAGTGCCTGAGTGGTTTTTTTAAATAGTTCGTATACTTCAGGTGTTTGTCCTTTGGATTCCAGGTGCCAAAGCAAGGACTCATCGCCAAAATCCTCCTGCAAATAAAACTGTCTATCCTCGCTTATGGCCAGTATTTCAGGAACCGCCAGTCCTTTTTCACGAAAATGCCGGGAGAAATAAAAAAAAGTTTCGTTTTCGCGGGTGTTATTGCCGTAAGTGCCAATAACACTGGGCTCTCCATACAACCTAAAATATCTACGTTCGCTCCCACTTTGCGGAAGTACATCCAAAGAAACAGGGGCTACACCTTTCCATTGCGTATACAGGGCGGTTACTGCGTCAATCCAATGCTGCATTGAACAAAAGTAGTTAACAACTAACACTCATACGTTTTTTGTTAATTTTGCAAACGCATCTAGCCGATGTAAACACAAGATGCCCTCTAACACGCAACCTGCCATCAGAATAGTAACCGCGGCCAGTCTCTTTGACGGTCACGATGCCGCCATTAATATCATGCGCCGTATCCTGCAACAACAAGGCGCCGAGATCATTCATCTGGGGCATAATCGCAGCGTAAAAGAAATTGTAGAAACTGCAATAGAAGAGGACGCACAGGGCATTGCCATTACCAGCTATCAGGGCGGACACGTGGAGTATTTTAAATACATGAAAGACCTGCTGGATCAAAGCGGATGCGGGCATATTAAAATAGTAGGCGGCGGCGGTGGCACCATTTTACCTGAGGAGATTGAAGAGCTCCATGCATATGGCATTGCCAAAATCTATTCGCCCGACGATGGTCGTCATCAAGGACTCGAGGGCATGATCAATGAGGTTATTCAAATTTGTCGTAGCAGCAAATGGCCAGCACCGCCGCAAGCTGCTAATCCTCCCTATGTACTTGGAGAATCCAAAGACATCATTGCCATTGCGCGGGCTATTACACTGGCTGAGCAAGGAGCCTCCTACCAAGGACTACTTCCCAAGACCAATGCCACAAAAAAAGCACCCGTCTTTGGCATTACCGGAACCGGCGGTGCAGGAAAAAGTAGTGTTACGGACGAACTGGTGCGTCGATATCTCAACAACTTTATCGACAAGACCGTGGCTGTGATTTCGGTGGATCCGTCTCGTAAAAAAACCGGAGGTGCATTATTGGGCGATCGAATACGGATGAACGCTATCAATCATCCCAGAGCCTATATGCGTTCGCTGGCAACGCGCGATGATAACACCGCACTCAGTGCTGCACTCCGTGATGCAGTGGCCATTTGCCAAGCCGCCACATTTGATTTGATCATTATAGAA
>VGGU01000013.1 GCA_016868475.1 Bacteroidota bacterium | reverse complement strand
GATAACCCCTTGGGAAGTCTAACTTTTTGTTATCGAGCCACCAGGGGGAATATATATGCGCTCCGCCTACACCGTCTTCATTATAACGTTTTCTTCCAAACAGCGATGGTAAAATTCCACCCATGGCGGCACCAGTAGAATCATGAAGATATTTACCAACTACATTGCTGCTATTAGCCAGTCCATTGGGATGTCTTTCTGAAACTGAGTTCAAGAGCAGCCTGGCACTTTCGCAAGCACTTGCCCCCAAAATAACAACTTGACCACGCACTTGATGTTCGCTTAAATCAATTTTGTTAACATAGGAAACTCCTGTTGCCAACCCTTCATTGTTAGTTAAAACTTCCCGAACCATTGCGTTGGTGACCAGGTCCACATTTCCGGTTGCTAAAGCTGGAAATAATAGCACGTTAGTAGAAGAGAAGTCTGCCTTGGCGTAGCTGCAATTTCGATTACATTGTCCGCAATAAAAACACACGCCTCTCCCCGCATCATTTTTAATTGCTTTAGTTAGTATTGAAAGTCTTGAAGGAATTACACGAACTCCACAGTTCTCCGCGCCTTTCCGAATCATTAATTCATGTAAACGCGGTTTTGGTGGGGGTAAAAAATAACCATCAGGATCATTTTCTAAACCCTCGTTTGTTCCAAACACACCAATTTGTTGATCAATTTTATCGTAATAGGGTTTTATGTCTTCATAACCGATTGGCCAATCATCTCCCAAACCATCGATGCTTCTTCTTTTGAAATCTTTTGGACCGAATCTAAGTGAAATACGACCCCAGTGATTGGTGCGACCACCAAGCATCCTGGCACGCCACCACATAAAATCAGTGCCTTCTTCTTTGCTAAAAGGTTCTCCTTCTACAGTCCAACCTGCATAGCAGGCGTCAAAATCACCAAATGGTCTATAATTAGTGCTGGCGCCTCGCCTAGGGGAATCCCAAGGATACTTTAATTGTGTAATGTTTTTTTGGGGATCGTAATGGTGCCCTGCCTCCAGTAAACAAACTTTGAGACCTGCTTTTGCAAGCACATAGGCAGACATCCCTCCACCTGCACCTGAGCCCACTATGACGGCATCATAAATAGTGGGAGTTTTTTTAATTTGTATAGCTGCCATGCATCAAGAATTGGTGGCTTCAAGATACTTCAAATGTATATTTGATGATGCTAAAGTTCATAAAGATTTTATTCCTCTGTTGCAGCATTTTACCGCTTTCTGGAATTACTCAAGATTCAGCCAATTTACCGGTATACACCCAGACTGATTTGGGATTGAGCTGGAAAAACGAAATTCCTGTATTAAAGGTATGGGCTCCAATTGCGGACAGTGTCCTTGTACAATTATTTAACCAAGACTTAGAAAATCCTGTGAACGTATTTGCAATGCAATCAGGTCTATCTGGTAGTTGGGTAATTGAATTAAATCCCATTTTTGAGGGGCACTATTACAAATTTTTAATAAAAAATATAATTGGATCAGTTTCGAAATGGAGCAATCCGGTTTCTGATCCCTATGCAATAGCCGTATCTCCAAATGGAACGCATGCGGCCATCGTCAATCTAAATAATGTAAAACCACCTGATTGGGATCATTATTTCCGTTTGCCTCCTATGAATAATGCCGCAAGTATCATTTATGAACTCCAGGTCAGAGATGCCACAGCTAACAACAACTCAGATGTAGTCAACAAGCGAAAGTATAATGGACTAACTGAAAAAGGCAGGAAAAACTCTTTTGGTCAATCCATAGGATTGGATCATCTTATAGAATTAGGAATAACACATGTGCATTTATTGCCGGTTGCTGACTTTTTTTCAAGCAATGAAACAGATTCACTTCCTCCATATAATTGGGGGTATGACCCTCTTCATTTTAACACGCCTGAAGGCTCCTTTGCAAGTGATAATAGTGATCCCAGAACACGGATTCGCGAGTTCAGACAATTAGTACAGTCACTGCATCAAGCGGGAATACGGGTTATTATGGATGTGGTTTATAATCACACTGCACAATTAGAGCTTTCTTCCTTTGAACAAATCGTGCCTGGTTACTATTATCGGAAAAAAAGTAATGGTGAGTTTTCCAATGCTTCGGCTTGCGGAAATGAAACAGCTAGCGAGCAGCCCATGTTTCGCCAATTCATGTTACAGTCCTTATTGCATTGGACACGCGAGTATCATATTGATGGTTTTCGTTTTGACCTCATGGGGATTCATGATATTGCTACTATGAATTTCTTAGCGGATTCGCTTCGAAAAGTCAATCCAAATATTTTTTTATATGGCGAAGGGTGGACGGCTGGCACATCACCCTTGCCAGATAATGAACGAGCACTTAAAAAAAATGTTGCCAAACTTTCAGGAATTGCAGTTTTTGGAGACGAACTCAGAGACGGTTTAAAAGGAAGTGTTTTCAATTTGGTTGAAAAAGGATGGTTGGGAGGAGATAGTAGTCAACTAAATTCTGTTTTATATGGGTTGCTTGGAGGCGCCTACCATCCAGCTATTAAATATCAACAGGTTAATTATAGCAAACAACCTATTACTATTTCACCTGAACAAATGATTGCCTATGTAGATTGTCATGATAACCACACGCTTTGGGACCGGTTATCCTTGACACACTCCAGTCTCTCTGAAAAAGTGCGAATTGCAATGCACAAACAAGCTTTGACAGCTGTTTTGTTATCTCAAAGTCCCTCATTATTTCAAGCTGGAACTGAATTCTTGCGTTCAAAAAAGGGGGTAGAAAATTCATTTGACTCCCCGGATAGTATCAATTCCATCAATTGGGATTTAAAATACTACCATCAAGACGTTTTTTCTTACGTTAAGCATTTGATTGCCTTGAAAAAAAATCATCCTGCATTTCAACTTAGTAATTGGAAGGACAACATCAGATTTAATACAGAAAACTCAGCGGGTATAATTGGGTATTTCATTGATGCCAGGCAAACAAAAGATGTCTATTTGCAATGGCAGATCTGGTTCAACCCATCTGAACAAGAAACTACTATTTTCCCCGCGCAATTAAGTAATGAATCAGGATGGAAGTTGCTCATGCTGAATTATCAATTTGCTGATGAACCTACATCAATAAATGAAAAGGAAGGGTTGAAATTGCTGCCTCATCAATCGCTTATTTTAGTAAAATATATTGACAAACAAGTTGATTGATCTTTTGAAGTAGACTGCGTAGAGCTTGATAAAACCATAGTATCTTTGTCTTTAAATTCTTGCCATGAAAGAAGTTGTAATAGTAGCTGCTGTGCGAACTCCAATGGGAAGCTTTGGAGGAAGCCTGAAAACCATGTCAGCCCCTCAATTAGGAGCAATTGCTATTAAGGGATTACTTACTAAAACCAAACTGGATGCTTCATTGGTCACAGATGTTTTTATGGGATCTGTGTTGCAAGCCAATCTTGGACAGGCTCCGGCAAGACAGGCCGCAAAATTTGCAGGACTTGCAGACAAAGTAAACTGCACTACTGTGAATAAAGTTTGTGCAAGTGGAATGAAGGCTATTGCAATGGGGGTGCAGCACCTATTATTAGGGGACGCCGAAGTGGTAGTAGCGGGGGGCATGGAAAGCATGAGCAACGTTCCCTTCTATGTAGATTCCATGCGATGGGGCAATAAATATGGTAGCGCTTCATTGATAGATGGGCTGGTTAAAGATGGTCTAACTGATGTGTATGATGGAAAAGCAATGGGGGTTGCCGCCGAACATTGCGCCAGTGAATGTGGAATATCCAGAAATATGCAAGATGAGTTTGCCATTGAAAGTTACAAGAGATCACAGCAGGCCTGGGCTAATGGTTATTTTGATGAAGAAATAATTCCGGTAGAGATCCCTCAACGAAAAGGAGATCCGGTAATAGTTGCAAAAGATGAAGAACCCTTTTTGGTGAAATTTGACAAGATTCCCACGCTTTCTCCGGCTTTTCTTAAAGAAGGAACAATTACGGCAGCTAATGCTTCCACTATGAATGATGGCGCTGCAGCCGTATTGCTAATGACAAAGGACAAAGCACTCTCTTTGGGCTTACAACCACTTGCCTACATCAGAAGTTATGCAGATGCAGAGCAAGCTCCACTTTGGTTCACAACCAGTCCCTCTGTAGCGCTTCCTCTTGCAATCAATAAAGCGGGATTAAAAATAGAAGACATCAATTATTGGGAGTTAAATGAGGCGTTTTCTGTGGTGGGCATTGAAAATGCCAAACGACTAGGAATAAATTCTGCTTTTTTAAATGTAAATGGCGGAGCAGTTTCATTAGGACATCCCCTAGGATGTTCCGGAGCCAGAATTATTACTACGCTAACGCATATACTTCGCAATAAAAATGCTCGCTACGGCGCTGCAGGTATTTGTAATGGGGGTGGAGGTGCAAGTGCGATGGTCATAGAACGGTTTATTTAAACACATGTACTGCCTTTACTATAATATTGGTTTGTTAGGAGGATTGCATCAACTGAATGCTCCATTAAGGGGAGCTGATCTGGCCAATTTCCCACATATCAGTAATGCTTATTTGATTACGCAGGACGACAAAATAGTGGAATATGGCAGTATGCAAGATCTTACAACAGAAAAGTATTCATTTACACAACGTGTAGATGCAAAAAATGGAGCGTTATTGCCTTCTTGGTGCGATAGTCACACACATGTGGTTTTTGCAGGCAGTCGGGAAAATGAGTTTGTCGATAAAATCAAAGGGTTGAGCTATGCATCAATTGCTGCAAAGGGCGGGGGAATACTCAATTCTGCTATTAAATTACAGCAGGCGGATGAACAAGAATTATATGAACTAGCACTTGAACGAATTCGTGAGTTAGCACAAGCAGGAACCGGGGCCATTGAGATAAAAAGTGGTTATGGGCTTACCCTAGATGCCGAGTTAAAAATGTTACGTGTTATCAAAAGATTAAAAGAGAACACGCCGCTGCTCATTCGTGCAACTTTTTTAGGGGCACATGCTTTCCCAACTGCTTATAAGAACAACCCAGAAGGATATATTGAGCTCCTGTTAACAGAAATGATCCCTGCTGTGGCAAAGGAAGAACTTGCTCAGTATATTGATGTTTTTTGTGAAGAGGGCTTTTTTTCACCAGCACAGACTACAAAGATTTGTGAGGCTGGATTAAAATTTGGCCTGCGTCCCCGACTTCATGCAAATCAACTTGCTGTTTCAGGTGGAGTACAAGTAGGAGTTTCCTTAAATGCCATAAGCGTAGATCATCTAGAGTCCATGGATGAAGAAGCTATTCAAGCATTAAGCAACTCAACTACTATTGGTACTTTATTGCCTAATGCTTCTTTTTTCTTAAGAATGCAAGATGCTCCGGCTAGACAATTAATAGAAGCCGGCGCCATCATTGCATTAGCGTCAGATTATAATCCCGGTTCCGCCCCATCTGGCAACATGAATGGTGTTATAGCACAAGCCTGCATTCGCATGCGAATGCTTCCTGAAGAAGCGTTTAATGCGGCCACCCTAAACGGCGCCTGTGCCATGGAGCTGGAAAATCTTTGTGGAAGCATTCAAGTAGGAAAGCTGGCTAATTTTTTTATTACAAAACCAATTCCATCATTGGCTTACTACCCTTATGCATTTGGTTCTAATTTGATCAGCAAAATTGTATTGCAAGGGAAAGAGGTTAATCATTCTTCATTTTGACAACATGCGCAACAACAAGCAACTAATCGAATGTGTGCCCAATTTTAGCGAGGGTAGAGACATGGAAGTGATTAATCAGATCACTAACGCCATTAGCTCAGTAGAGGGTGTACGATTGTTAAACGTAGACCCGGGAAAAGCCACTAATAGAACTGTTGTCACATTTGTAGGCGAACCGGAGGCTGTCATTGAAGCTGCATTTAGAGCCATTGCAAAAGCCGGAGAATTGATTGACATGCGCCAACATAAAGGCGAACATCCTAGGATGGGTGCCACCGATGTTTGCCCATTGATTCCTATTGCAGGAATCTCCTTGGAGCAAACCGCTGAATATGCAAAACAATTGGCTAAAAGAGTAGGGGAGGAATTGTCTATTCCTGTTTATTGTTATGAGGCAGCACAGCCAGACAAGTCTCGCAGTAATTTATCGGTGATTCGTGCAGGTGAATATGAAGGATTTTTTAAGAAAATAAAAGATCCAAATTGGAAACCAGATTTTGGGCCGGATGAATTTGACCCTAACCGTGGTGCTACAGTTGTGGGTGCAAGGGATTTTTTAATTGCGTACAATGTAAATCTGAATACTACCTCTACCCGAAGGGCTAACTCGGTTGCATTTGATATTAGAGAGGCCGGACGAGTCAAAATGGAAAATGAAAAAAAAGTATTGGATGAGTTTGGAAATCCTGTAATCATCCCGGGCACTTTAAAATCCGTGAAGGCCATAGGCTGGTTTATTGAAGAGTATGGAATTGCTCAGATTTCAATGAATCTTACCAACATCAATGTAACCCCACTTCATATAGCTTTTGATGAAGCTTGTAAAAAAGCAAATGAGCGTGGATTACGTGTAACCGGTAGTGAACTGGTTGGTTTAATCCCATTAAAGTCAATAACAGATGCAGGAAAATACTTTCTCCTGAAACAAAACAAATCTACTGGTGTTTCAGAAAAAGAATTAATTGAAATTGCAATAAGGTCTATGGGTTTAAATGAACTTTCTCCTTTTAATCCTAATGAAAAAATAATTGAATATATGCTTGAAGATAACAACGCTAAAAAGCTTATAGATAATAATTTACGCGATTTTGCTAATATTACCGCAAGTGAATCTCCAGCCCCTGGCGGGGGGTCTGTTGCGGCTTATTTAGGGGTCTTGGGAGTTTCGCTAGCCACTATGGTTGCTAATCTTTCCTCCCACAAAAAAGGTTGGGATCAGCGATGGAAGGAGTTTGGCGATCAAGCTGAAAAAGGACAACAGCTAAAAGACAAACTTTTGAAATTGGTAGACGCGGATACAGCATCCTTCAATGCCATTATGAATGCATACTCACTTCCTAAGTCAACTTCAGAAGAAAAAGCAATTCGAGACAAAGCTATTCAAGACGCTACAAAAAAAGCTATTGAGGTGCCTATGGAGGTTATGTTGACCAGTTTAGAGAGTATGTCTTTAATCAGATCTATGGCGGAAACCGGAAATCCTAATTCAGTTTCTGATGCTGGTGTGGGAGCGCTCTGCGCACGAAGTGCCATCATGGGAGCTTATTTAAATGTTAAGATAAATTGTGCAGGGTGCCAGGATGCTGACTATGTGAGAACGGTGTTAGAGAAAGGATTAGGAATGGAGCAAACGGCTATGGAAACAGAACGGGAAATTTTGGCTATCGTAAATAGTAAAATAAAGTAATTGCGCTATTCCTCCAGTTGCATCATTGCTTCAAATAATCGTTCGTAATTTTCCGTGTGCGCTTTAACGGTCTGCTGACTATCCTTATAAGAAGCTTCTAGTTTTAAAAAATCCATTTTATTGGAATATAGTTGAGGATCTGCCAACTTTTTTTCTAATTCTTTTTGAAGTAAAAGAGCTGCGGCCAAGTCTTTTTCAGCCTGTTGAAATTGTTTTTGAACTCTCTGGTATTCTTTCTTTTTTTCTTTAGAAAACGGCTGCGCTGCAGTGGCTTGCTCAGGAGTATTTCCTGTGGTTTTAGCAACAGGAATCGGTTTTACAGCAGCAACGTTTCGCTGCTTTTCCATTCTTTCTTTCCAACTAACCCATTCTTCATATCCTCCTTTAAACTCCTTGAGTACACCATCTTCAATTTCCCAAATTTTATTGGCGGTTTTAGCAATAAAATATCGATCATGACTAACCAAAATAAGCGTACCCTCATATTTTTGAAGCGCTTCAATCAACAGTTCACAACTATGCAGATCAAGGTGATTGGTTGGCTCATCCAGTAACAAGAAATTAGCACGACTGGTAATAACCTTTGCGAGAGCTACTCTAGCTTTTTCGCCACCACTTAATACTTTGATCTTTTTCTCAACGTCATCTCCGCTAAATAGGAAACACCCTAACAAGGATCGTATTTCAAGATCCGTAAGCTGGGCGCCACTTCCTGACATTTCCTCTAGTAAAGTATGGGTAAGTGTTAGTGACTCCAATTGATGCTGTGCATAAAAGCTCTGCATTACATTGTGTCCATCCGTTTTTTCTCCATCTTCATAGGGCTCCGTACCAGCTAAGATGCGCAACAGGGTAGACTTGCCCTTTCCATTGGCTCCAATCAGCGCAATTTTATCACCGCGATTTATTTCAGCAGTGGCTTCTCGTATAACTTCTAATTGGCCAAAAGATTTTTTGATATTTTTTAACGTGGCAATGATCTTTCCAGGTGTTTTATCAACATTAAAATTGATCTTAAGATTAGGTCGGATTAATTGAGCAGGATCTACGCGCTCCAACTTGTCTAATTTTTTCATCAAGCTCTGCGCCATAGCAGCTTTACTGGCTTTAGCACGAAAGCGTTCCACTAATCTTTCTTGTTGACGAATGTAATCTTGTTGGTTTTCATAGGCCTTTTGCTGCAATTCCATGCGAACTGATTTTTCTTTTTGGTAAAAATCATAATTGCCGGTATAAAAATGCAACTCCTCTTGGTAGAGTTCTACTATCTTGGTGACCATTCTATTAAGGAAGTACTTATCGTGGCTGACTATCACAACAGCTCCGGGATAATGTAATAAATACTTTTCAAGCCATTCAATAGAAGGCAGGTCAAGATGGTTAGTAGGTTCGTCCAATAATAGTAAGTCTGGCTTTGCCAAAATCATCTTTGCTAGTAAAACTCGCATTCTCCAACCACCACTGAATTCTTGATAAGGTCTATCCAGATCAGCGGGCGAAAATCCTAAACCTTGCAAAACTTCAGCGGTACGATGATGAATCGTATACCCATCTGCTGTTTCCAGTTCATGTAATTTATCCGTATAGGCTTCCAATAATTTCTCATCACCAGTAAGCTCCAGTTGTTTGCCTATCTCCTCTATTTCTTGCTCTAGTTTTAGGATATTGTCAAATGCTTGAAGGGCTACTTTTAGTATACTGTCCTGCGAGTTAAAGCTCAGGAGATCCTGATGTAAGTATCCAATGCTGGTAGCTCTACTTCGCTCTACACTCCCCGCAGAGGGCTGATAATCTCCAACTAAAAGCTTAAGCAGGGTAGACTTCCCGGTCCCGTTGTAGCCAATCAAACCAATTCTTTCGCCAGGTTGAATGTGCCAGGTGGCATCGGCAATAATTAAACGAGCACCAAACTCAAAAGCAACTTGTTGTAATCCAGCTAACATAAATCGGCGCAAATGTATCAATTCTTTCAATCATCTCAACTGCTACTTGGAAGGATAAGTAACAGTTAGTGTGTTGGCTCGTAGATAAATCTCACTAAAGCGTTACGTTTTTCATCAGCGGCGAGATATAACTGATACCGCTGTTCTCCGGCTTTTATGATCATGAGTGCCGTATTGGGAGGAATAGTTCCTAAGTTTTCACCTACCATCACCACTTCCTGTATATTTTTTTTTGCATGAATAGACAATCGAATAGGAATAGGCTGGGCTTTTAACATTTGGTGATATACAACCGGACGATTGTTGACATAAACAGACACCGTGTCTTTATCAATTTGCCCGTTATCAAATAGTTCTATCTCAATGGTACAGCTATCTAATTTGATTTCACGCACCAGAACATTGGTTTTAGTTTGAGTTAAAGCTGGTGACACATTTTTTCTCTCAAGCTTTGTAACCCTGTTTAACACGATTGTGCCTGGATCGCAATTTGTCTTACCATCCGTGGCTTTATCTGCTGGAGAAATCCAGGTGCCTCGAATCTGTTCGTCAGCTATGGCAATTCCCCCTCTATGATAGGTTAGTGTGTATTTTTTTAAACAGGGAACACAATCCTGTTTAAGATTTACAGCTAATAGGGAATTCTCTTCAAGCAACAATCGATTGCTGTCTTTTGAAAAACTGCCAACAATATTTTTTTTTATATAATTAAATGAATCCGAATAATGTAAGGCTGTTCCTGTGATAATTCCAGCAGAGTCGGTTAGTTCAAATTGTATAGTATAAACCGGGAAGCAACCAGTTGGTGCCATCACAAGACGTCCTGCCCATTTACCACTAAGGTCTTGACTCAAAGCAATCGTTGGCAACAATAAGGCTATGAATACCCGAATTAGCATAGGTAGTCGAAGGTAAGGTTAATAAATATGGGGAATCATTTTTCGTATCGAAATCGAACTACAGCATTTTTTTGTTCTGAGGAGGCAAGCATAATTCGAAACTGCTCACCTCCTGCTTCTACAATCATTAATGCCGTATTGGGTGGGATCACTCCCAGATTTTCTGCCACAATAGTCAATTCCTGAATTTTATTATCCTGTTCCAAAACCAAGTTGACCGTAAGTGGAATGGTGGATAATCTTTTTTTATTCAAGACAAGTTTATTATTCAGATAAACCGTAACAGTATCTCCATCAATTTCTCCGTTATCAAACAAGGAAATCTGAACATGTGGGTTTTTTACAGTAACAACCTGAACCAGATCATTGAAACGATTGTTGATTACAGCAGGAATAACAAGTGGCTCCTGCTGCGCATTTTTTATTTTATTTTCAGCAACTATTCTATCTTGTGTAGGTGCAGAAGATAGGGCTGATTCATTATTGGTTTTGTCTTTATCTGATGCAGAAACCTGGCTTGAAACTTTACGAGAAAGAGGAGCCTGGTTTACGATTACTTTTTTCGAGGCTGTATTTTGTAAAAATGGCTCTGTATAAAAATCTGAAGAACTAACACGTCTGAGGTAAACCCGCCCTCCTCCACAATCAGCACCCTTTTTAATATCCCCAGCACTATATTCATGCTTGCTGGTAAAATTTCCCTCCAAATACTCTTCTCTGCCCGACTTTGAATAGCTTAAATAATAGTTCATTAGACAACTCACTGATCCTTCATTAGCTTTTACTTCAATTGTTTTGAGCTCTTGAATTTTTAAGGATTTACTTTCTTTTTCCCAGCCACCATTCATAGTGGCTTTTCCATAATAAATTGTAGTCAAATAGGAGTAAGAAACCCCGGTAATGGATGATTTCGTTTGTTTGATTTGAAATTCAACCTTATACTGGTTAAGGTCTTCAGTAATAAAATATCCTTTCCAAATTCCTGTCAGATCCTGTCCGGCAACAGCAAAGGGTAGTAAAAATGTAAATAATACTAAAGAGTATTTGTTTTTAAACAACATAGCTGGATGCAAATATAAAATTTGGGGGCATCCAACGCGAATTATAGCCATTTAAGGAGTAATTTTAACATCACATTTTGTCTGGAGATTTGCCCGTAAAATGTGTTACTTTTGAACTCTTTTTTTTCTGTATAAACAATGATAAACATAACTTTTCCAGACGGCGCTGTTCGTTCCTACGAAAATGGGATTACTCCTTTTGAAATTGCCCGAGGCATAGCAGAAGGGCTTTCCAAAAAAGTATTGGCAGCCCAAGTCAATGGTTTGGTCACTGACGCTACGCAACCTATTGAAACAGATGCCACGCTACAATTATTAACCTGGAGTGACAATGCCGGAAAATCTACATTCTGGCATTCTTCTGCTCACTTAATGGCGGAGGCCGTTGAATCCGTTTTCCCAAATGTTAAGTTCTGGGTTGGGCCTGCTGTAGAGAACGGGTTTTATTACGATATGGATTTAGGAGATCGTAAGATGGCTGAGGACGATCTGCTGTTGCTTGAAAAAAAGATGAATGAATTGGCTAAGAAAAATAGCTCGTTCGTTCGTAAGAAAATATCAAAAGCCGAGGCTATACAATATTTCGCCGAAAAAGGAGATGAGTACAAATTAGATTTACTAGAAGGTCTTCA
This sequence comes from Bacteroidota bacterium, assembly GCA_016868475.1. Lineage (GTDB taxonomy): Bacteria > Bacteroidota > Bacteroidia > Chitinophagales > Chitinophagaceae > JJ008. The sequence goes on along the minus strand of VGGU01000013.1, from coordinate 34,636 downwards.
AGATGGAGAAATAACTTTTTATACGCAGGGAGGGTTTACTGACTTATGTAGGGGGCCTCATATACCTAACACCTCCTTGATCAAGGCTATTAAACTTACCAGCATAGCCGGCGCTTATTGGAAAGGGAGCGAGAAAAATAAAATGCTCACTCGGGTTTACGGGGTTACTTTCCCTTCACAGAAAGAATTAGATGAATACCTGAACATGCTTGAGGAGGCGAAGAAAAGAGATCATCGTAAACTTGGAAAAGAATTAGGCATCTATACCATGGATGATGATGTAGGACCTGGTTTACCGCTATGGCTTCCAAATGGTACCATCATCATTGAGGAACTGGAAAAATTAGCAAAGGAAACCGAACAAGCAGCAGGTTATAAAAGGGTAGTAACACCCCATATTGCCAAGGAAAGCATGTACCTGACAAGTGGCCATCTTCCCTATTATGCAGATAGCATGTTCCCTCCTATGGAAATGGATGGGGAGAAGTATTACTTGAAGGCCATGAATTGTCCGCATCATCATAAAATATTTGATGCCGAACCAAAAAGCTACAAGGACCTTCCTTTCCGTATTGCGGAATATGGAACCTGTTACAGATATGAGCAAAGTGGCGAACTTTTTGGTTTGATGCGTGTTCGTTGCTTACATATGAACGACGCACATATTTATTGCAGCAAGGAACAGTTTTTTGAGGAATTCCGTGCAGTAAATGAAATGTATCTCAAGTATTTTCAAATTTTTGGCATCCAGAAATATGTGATGCGATTGAGTTTGCACGATCCTTCCAAACTAGGTCAGAAGTATGTGAATGAGCCAACACTTTGGCAAGAAACTGAAGCCATGGTTAGAAAAGTGCTGATTGATACAGGTACTCCATTTGTAGAGGTTCAGGATGAAGCTGCTTTTTATGGCCCAAAGATCGATGTGCAAATATGGAGCACTATTGGTCGGGAATTTACCTTAGCTACTAACCAGGTAGATTTCAATTCAGGCATTAAGTTCAAGTTATCCTACACAACCAGCGCTAACGAATCTGAGGTTCCCTTGATTATTCATAGAGCCCCCTTGGGAACGCATGAAAGATTTATTGGCTTTTTGTTGGAGCACTATGCCGGACGTTTTCCGCTTTGGTTATCTCCTTTACAGGTTAAAATACTTCCTATAAGCGACAAATTTCTACCCTATGCCAAACAGGTAGAACAGACCTTGCTGGATTGCGGAATTCGGGTAGGGGTTGACGATCGAAATGAAAAAATTGGCAAAAAAATAAGAGACACTGAACTTTCAAGAACTCCTTTTATGCTGGTTGTTGGTGAAAAAGAAATGGCAGAAAACAGCGTTTCTGTTAGAAGACAAGGCATGGGAGATCAAGGCCTACAAACTCTTGATCAATTCAAAAATCAAATAAGAGATGAAATTCAGTCTCGGAAAGGTTAAAAATTATAATTTAGTCACCTAAAACCCATCAATGACAGCACCACAGAAACCCGGAGGCGGATTTAACCGCCCACCCGGAAGCGGTCCAAGACCATTTCAAGGACCTGGAGGAAATCGTTTCAGAGGTAAAATGCCTCCTAGAAAAGAAGCAGAGCATCGAATCAATCATTTCATAAGAGCACAACAAGTTAGACTGGTAGGGGATAATGTTGAAGTGGGCATTTATTCACTTCAAGATGCCCTGCGCCAATCACAGGAACAGGGTTTTGATCTGGTAGAAATCTCTCCCAATGTAGATCCGCCAGTGTGCAAGATCATAGATTACAACAAATTCCTTTACGACAAAAAGAAGAAGGAAAAAGAAATGAAGGCCAAAAGCAAGGCCTCTGAAGTAAAAGAAATTCGCTTTACCCCTAACACAGACGAGCACGACTTTGATTTCAAAGCAAAGCATGCTATTGAATTTTTAAAAGAAGGCAATAAAGTAAAGGCGTATGTTCAATTTAAAGGTCGTTCCATTCAATTTCAAGACAGAGGACAATTGCTTTTATTGAAATTTGCTGAGCGGTTGGCGGAAATTGGAATACTTGAAAATATGCCAAAGATGGAGGGAAGAAGGATGTTGGCCATGTTTGCTCCTAAAGGAAAGAAAAAATAAATTAACTACTAAATGCAAAACCTTAGATCAAAGCTCTTGCTTTGTGCAAGTGCACTATTGTTTTCTATTACTCATGCACAACAGCCTGCGCCATCACCCGGCAATTCACAACGTCCAGACACAACAAAGCGAACGACCGGTGCACCTCCTGCAGTTTCCACCTCGCCCAAGCCCTATAAAGAAGTAATCACTTCAAAATCTGAGACCAGCAAAGGAATATTTTGGGTGCATAAAGTTGAGGATCGTTTTTACTTTGAAATTTCAGATTCTCTGTTACAGCGTGACATGCTTGTAGTAAACAGAATCTCTCAAGCGCCTGCCGGCCTGAGAAATGGAGGAAGCTTTTTTGGTTATGCGGGAGATCAGATTGGGCAAAATGTAGTAAGGTTTGAAAAAGGACCTCGAAACAAGATTTTTCTTCGCACCATTTCCTATGCGGAATATGCCAAGGATTCTACTTCACCCATGTTCACCACTGTTGCTAAATCAAATGTGCAGCCCATTGCACAGTCATTTGACATCAAAGCATTTGGTTTGGACTCCACTAGTGTGGTCATTGATATTACAGATTTTATCAGTGGCGATAATGATGTGTTGCATTTTAACTCGGCTTTAAAATCTTCCTTACGAATTGCTGCACTACAAGCTGATAAATCTTACGTAGTAGCCGTTAAAACTTTTCCTATTAATATAGAAATCAAAGCAATCAAAACATATGGAAGAGCACCTGCCTTACCTTCAGGTCCTGGAGAGGGTATGATGCAGGGTAGTAGTGGTGGAAATTTGACTATGGAGCTAAACAGTTCAATAGTCATTCTTCCTAAAGTTCCTATGCAAGCACGCTATTTTGATCCGCGTGTGGGATTCTTTGCTGTGGGATACACTGATTTTGATGCAAATCCACAAGGCGTTAAAAAAATCTCATTGGTTAAACGATGGAGGCTGGAGCCCAAGCCAGAGGATCTTGAAAAATACAATAAGGGTCAACTGGTCGAACCTGCTAAGCCCATCATTTTTTACATCGATCCGGCTACACCTGAAAAATGGGTCCCTTATTTAATTCAAGGTGTAAATGATTGGCAGGTAGCTTTTGAAAAAGCAGGTTTCAAGAATGCGATAATTGGAAAAAGAGCTCCAACAAAGTCAGAAGACAGTACCTGGAGTTTGGATGATGCCAGAAATTCTGCGGTAGTTTACAAATCATCTGATATTCCTAATGCAAGCGGGCCAAGTATTGCCGATCCTCGCAGCGGTGAGATTATGGAAAGTCATATCAACTGGTATCATAACGTAATGCAATTGCTGCGCAATTGGTATATGATCCAATGCGCCCCCAATGACCCCAGAGCCCGTCAATTGCAATTTCCTGATTCATTGATGGGTCAGTTAATAAGATTTGTTTCCTCTCATGAAGTAGGACACACATTAGGTTTGCGTCATAACTACGGCTCCAGTTCAACCGTTCCAGTTGAAAACTTGCGAAATAAAGCTTGGGTAGAGGCTAATGGACACACACCTTCCATAATGGATTATGCTCGATTTAATTATGTAGCACAGCCTGAGGATAATATCAACACTAATGGACTGTTTCCCCGAATTGGAGATTATGACAATTGGGCCATTGAATGGGGATATCGACGATTCGCAACCTATCAAAGCCCTGATGAGGAGCAATCAAAACTAAATAGTTGGACAATTGAAAAATTAAAAGACAAGAGACTTTGGTTTGGTACAGAAACAAATCCCGATGACCCTCGCTCCCAAAGTGAACAGGTGGGTGATGATGCCATGAAAGGAAGTTCCTATGGGATTAAAAATCTGCAAAGAATTGTACCAAATCTACAGAGCTGGACACGGGAGGCTAATGAGGATTTCGAAGGAATGAAAATGATCTACCAGGAAGTGATTTCTCAGTTTTCGCGTTATAATGGACATGTAGCCAAATACATTGGCGGAATCATGGAAACTCCCAAGACTCAAGAACAAGCAGGGCCTGTATATGAAATAGTGAGTAAAGCCAAACAAAAAGAAGCCTTGAGTTTCTTACAAAAACAATTATTCAACACACCTACCTGGTTATTAGATCAACAAATTTTTGACAAAACAGGCCAAAGCGGTCTTACAATGATAGGCTCGGTTCAGGATAATATATTAAATCGAATTATGAGTAGCCGCACACTTACTAAGCTGGTAGAAGCTGAGTCGGCTAACGGAAAAAATGCCTATAGTATATTGGAGTATATGGGAGATCTAAAAGCAGGTATTTGGTCGGAGCTTTTAGCCAAAAAACCAATTGATGTTTATCGTAGAAATCTGCAAAAATCCTATGTTAACACCCTAATCAATGTTTTAAACCCACCTGCCACTTCAACAATGTCTTTTGGGGGCGGTTTTGGGTCTCCTTCGCCTAGTCTAATCAGCGCCGAGAAATCAGACGTGAGAACCGTGGTAAGATCACACCTGCAACAGTTAAAAGCCGATGCAAACAATGCAGCAGCTACTTATGCGGATACCATGAGTAAAATCCATTTAAGGGATATTAGCGATAGAATCACTAAAGCTTTGGATCCTAAATAATTATACTCAAAGTTTGAGTAATAGAACCAGGCTTGAATTAAAAGAGCCTGGTTTTTTATTGCCAATAAGTTTGTTTGGCTTACCTTTGCAACCCATTACCGAAGAGGTTCGATAAAGGTCCTCCTGTGGGGAATGCCTCAAGGGTTAAACATTAATACTATTACCTATGCCAAAGGTAAAAACTAATTCTAGTGCCAAAAAACGCTTTAAAGTGACTGGTACTGGAAAGATCATGCACCAAAAGAGTTTTAAACGACACATTCTTACTAAAAAGTCTAAAAAAAGAAAACGCAACATGCGTTTAGATGGAACTGTTGCCAAATCACATGTTGATTTTGTAAAAAGACTTCTAAGACTTAAGTAACCACACTCTTTTTTTCAACCTTAATTTCTGAATTATGCCACGTTCAAAAAATGCCGTCGCTTCAAAAGCAAGACGTAAAAAAATATTAAAACAAGCCAAAGGCTTTTATGGTAAGCGCAAGAATGTTTTAACAGTTGCCAAAAATGTTGTCGAAAAAGGTATGACCTATATGTTTGTAGGTCGTAAGTTAAAAAAACGCGAATACCGTTCCTTGTGGATAGCTCGTATTAACGCTGCTGTTCGTGAAGAAGGGCTTACTTATTCTGTATTCATAAAAAAACTACAGGAAAAAGGAATTGACCTGGATCGCAAAGTACTTGCTGATCTTGCTATGAACAACCCTGAAACATTTAAGGGGTTAGTGAACTCTGTGAAATAAATTCACTTACTCATCGGTTAACTTACTAAGGGCCTCAGGGCCCTTTTTTTATTGCAAATTAGGAGACAAAATAACCAGTATCGAATAAATTACACCTGGAACCCAGAGCAACAACGATAGCAAAAGACTGATCCAAAATCTGGAATTTATTTCCCCTTCTTTTAGATAAACGGCCAGTGGAGGTAGAAGGACGGCCAGAATTAGTAAAAGAGCTAGCTCAGTTTTATCAAACTCGGCTAGCTTTTGAATGTTTTTCTTAAGTTTTTTTAAACTGTATTTTGATGCACTTATAGTTGCATTACTGTGTTTTTCCTTTACCGCAGGATGTATTAAAGGAACGGGATAGGAGGCAGTGGCTCCATTGATAAGTGATAAAAAGAGGAAACCTAGAAACAAATAACGCATGGGCCTACTAGATAATGTCCATTGCCTTGACAAAGGCAGTAGTTTGGAAGGGGAGAATTAGGGTTAGCCACTCCCAATGTGAGGTAATGGCCAAGATTAGGGCCGCTGTAGAAGCAAAGAAAACCAACCACCAAAGACCTTTATTCTTTTTAATCTGTTCCATTTTTTCTAGTTTTTTGCAAAAATATAGCCTATCCTTGAATTACTAAAATCAAAACTTAAAAACACTACTTGAATTATTGATTTTCATTATTTTCGTAATGTGTTTCGTACACACATTAGTTTGATTGCCAATTAGACCGTGCCCCGACTGCAATTCAATATACGATTTCGCACCCAATATGGGCAGCAGCTCCTCATTATGGGGAATAGCCCGGCATTAGGCCAATTACAACAAGAGAAAGCCATTCCCTTGTGTTTTCTTGATCAGGACACCTGGCAGCTTGAAATAAATGTCCCTTTTCGTGGAAAAAACACTCAGCTGCACTATAAATATCTTTTGAAAAATCAAGATGGCTCGATTTGTGCAGAGTGGGGGAATGACCGAGTAATTGGACTAACCTCATCCTTTCAGTCCTATGTGCTGTGGGACACTTGGAACCATGCAGGAGATTTCGAGAACGCATTTTTTACAACTCCTTTTCAAGAGGTTCTATTAGCCAAGCCTAAAAAAAACTTCAAAAAAGCAGGAACAGGTCCTTATATCTTTCGAGTAAAAGCTCCCTTGTTGCAGCCTGATCAACAAGTTTGTTTGTTGGGAAATACCCAACAACTTCACCAGTGGTCAACTGAAAAGCCTCTTTTGCTGCAAAAAAGAAAAAACTGGTGGGAAATTTCAGTGGAATTAGGCAAGGAACCATTTCCTATTTCTTATAAGTATGGTATTTGGAATGTTGAGCAGAAACAGTTTGTACAATACGAAGATGGGGATAATAGAGTGCTGCCTGCTTCGTTAAGGCAATCCAATAGTTGCATTTGCATACATGATGGGTTTATTAAGCTGCCCAACAATTCCTGGCGAGGAGCTGGGGTTTCTATCCCAGTCTTTAGCTTAAGAACCAAGGAAAGTTTTGGGATAGGGGAGTTTACAGATATAAAAAAGCTGGCTGATTGGTCTCAAGCTGCAGGTTTACGTTTGATTCAGCTGCTGCCTATTAATGATACAATTGCTACACAGACCTGGCAGGATTCTTACCCCTATGCTGCCATCTCTGCTTTTGCCTTACACCCCATTTACATCAACCTTGCCATGGTTGCCGGAACTAAACAGGCAATTCTCTTAAGACCCCTTCGCAAAGTACAGGAGCAACTAAATAATAAAAAAGCAATTGATTACGAAACTGTAATTAGAGTAAAGTTAGAAACACTACGAAAGCTTTATGAAGTGCAGGGGTCAGTTGTTTTAGAGGATCCGGATTTTCTTACTTTTTTTCAGCAAAACAAACATTGGCTAAAACCGTATGCAGCTTTTTGTTATTACCGAGATCAATTTGGAACAACGCAATTTGTAAACTGGCCTAATGCTTCAACGTATGATGCAGATGAAATAGAACAACTATTTAAAAGCAATGCCACCCGAAAAAAGGTTAACTTTTATACCTATGTCCAATTCCACTTGGACTTGCAACTTAAAGAAGCCGTTGCTTACACGCATAAAAAAGGCTTAGTGCTAAAAGGAGACATTCCTATTGGTATTTATAGGTCTGGTGTTGATGCGTGGGTAGATCCCAGTTTATACAATATGGACTGGCAAGCAGGCGCTCCTCCAGACGATTTCACCGCCATTGGTCAAAACTGGGGATTTCCAACATACAACTGGAAAAAAATGCAGCAAGATGGCTTTGCTTGGTGGAAGCAGCGCTTTGAACAAATGAGCCATTACTTTGACACCTTTCGTATTGATCATATTTTAGGGTTCTTTAGGATTTGGAGTATTCCAACTAGTGCTGTTCAAGGAGTATTAGGCAGATTTGTCCCTTGCCTTCCTATTACGCGTGAAGAATTCCAACAACAAGGAATAGTTATTGATCTGACGCGCTTTTGTAAACCATATATCAATGAAACGGTGTTGTCAGAGCTGTTTAGTCAACAGCAAGCACTAATAAAAGAACAGTTTTTAGAAAATGATCACCAGGGGAATTGGCGTTTTTCTCCCCGTTTTGATTCGCAAGTAAAAGTTGAGCAGTACTTTGATGCGATTCAGAAAAATCCTGCAACAGAGCAATTGAAATCAGGATTGTTAGCCCTCCATGCCAATGTTTTACTTTTTGAAGAACCGCATGCTGATGGAAATCGATTTCACTTCCGAATTGGAATTGATCAAACTTGGTCATATCGACAATTGACAACTGAAGTAAAGGTCAAACTACTTTCATTGTATCATGATTATTTTTACCGAAGGCAAGATCATTTTTGGTATCAGGAAGCGATGCAAAAACTTCCCTTTTTAAAAGAAGCGACCAACATGCTGATCTGTGGTGAAGATTTAGGGATGGTTCCACATTGCGTTCCCGATGTTATGAGTCAGACGGGAATATTAAGTTTGGAAATTCAACGAATGCCTAAAGATCCATCGCAATCCTATTTCAATCTATCTCAAGCTCCATATTTATCTGTAGTAACTCCATCTACTCATGATATGAGCACCATTAGAGGTTGGTGGGAAGAAGATCGGGAACGTACTCAGCAGTTTTACAATCAAATAATGGAACAATGGGGGGAAGCTCCGCAATTTTGTGAGGCCTGGATCAATAGGGCAATTGTGGTGCAACACCTAAGATCTCCCGCCATGTGGAGTATTTTTCAGTTACAGGATTTGCTTGGTATGAGCGAAGCGGTCAGAAGCAAAGATCCTCGAGGAGAGCGAATTAATAATCCTGCTAACCCAAAGCATTACTGGCAGTATAGACTTCATATAAATCTGGAAGATTTAATCAAAGATGAAGTATTCACAGCAATGGTGCGGCAGACTATTGCCAATGCAGATAGGATCAGATAATAGCCTTAGTGCTATCTTCGCACAAAGCAATGTATGCAGGTTCGCTATTGGGCACATGAATTACGCTTTCGACATCCATTCACTATTTCTAAGGGAACAAAAACGCATCAACCTACCTTGGTGGTTGAGTTGCAAATAGGAAACAGGCGTGGATATGGAGAAGCTCCGGCAATCTCTTATTACCAAGTGAGCTTAGAAAGTTTGATTGATACCTTAGAAAAAAATAGGGCCTCCATTGAGCGATTTGTTTTTACAGACCCAGAACGTTTTTGGCATTTCCTTCACCATTTAATTCCTGACCATCCTTTTTTAATTTGTGCTTTAGACATGGCTGGTTGGGATCTCTTTGCACAAGGGAAAGGCGTGCCGCTTTATAAGTTATGGGGAGGCACAGGATTGTCGGGCCCGCTTACTGATTTTACCATTGGGATGGATACTCCTGACCACATGCTTCAAAAAATGAAAGAAAGACCTTGGCCAATTTATAAAATTAAAGTGGGTTCAGCTGAAGATATACCTGTTCTAGAACTACTCCGCGCTAACACAATGGCTCCTTTTCGAGTGGATGCCAATGCCGGCTGGGATATTGATACTGCTTTGGAAATTATCCCAAAGTTAAAAGCATTAGGTGTAGAATTGATAGAACAACCATTGCCAAAAGGAAGTGTGGATGAAATGAAGTTATTAAAGGCGGCTTCTTCCTTACCGCTGATTGCTGATGAATCTTGTGTTTCAGAAAAAGATGTTTCTATATGCGCCAATAATTTTGACGGGATCAATATCAAGCTAACCAAATGTGGTGGTATTACTCCGGCAAGACGAATGATAGACCAGGCTCGTTCACTTGGATTAAAAATTATGTTGGGTAGTATGAACGAGTCTACCATTGGTTCGGCTGCTATTGGACATTTAAGTGAATGGGTAGATTATTTGGATATGGATGGACCGTTGTTGCTCGCCGAAGATCTTTCCTGTGGTCTCACTTATCATGATGGAGTTATTGGTATTCCTAATCAAGCTGGATTGGGCGTTACTTATAAGGGAATTCAAAAAATTGAAGGATAGCGATAAACAATATGTTACAACAGCACTAATAAAACTTTGAAATGGCCTGGAGAGATCAACAAGCATTTATTGAAGCATTGGAAAAAAACGGTGAGCTTATTAGAATTAAATCATATGTAGACCCGTGTCTTGAAATTGCTGAGATAACCGATCGGGTTAGTAAATCAGGTGGTGGTGGAAAAGCACTTTTATTTGAGAATACCGGCACAGATTTTCCTATTTTAATGAACGGGTATGGGAGTGAGAAAAGAATGTGTATGGCATTGGGCGTAGATTCCCTGGATTCCATTACTCGTGAAATAGAAGACTTATTTAAACTACTATCTTCCCCTAAAGAGAATATACTCGACAAACTTCGACTGCTTCCTATGCTGAGTCAATTTGCCAGTTGGATGCCGAAAGTTATCAATGGGAAAGGGGCCTGCCAGGAGTTAATAATGTTGAACCCAGATCTCAGTAAGATACCTGTTTTAACTTGTTGGCCTAAAGATGGAGGACCATTTATCACCTTGCCTGTTATACATACTAAAGACCCTGAAACTAAAAGCAGGAATGTAGGAATGTATCGTATGCAAATCTTTGGCCCTGCTTTAACGGGCATGCACTGGCATAAACATAAGGTCAGTGCTAAACATTTTAATGCCTATAAAAAAATCGGGATTAAAATGCCGGTTGCTGTTTCACTAGGTGGTGACCCAGTCTATGCCTATAGTGCCACAGCTCCTTTGCCAGAAAACGTAGACGAATACATGTTGGCCGGGTTTCTTCGCAAGAAAAAAGTGGAATTGGTTCGATGTATCACTCAACCCGAAATAGAAGTTCCGGCTGATGCGGATATTATCATTGAGGGATACGTTGACCCTACAGAAGAATTGATATGGGAAGGCCCTTTTGGCGATCACACAGGCTATTATTCATTACCAGATTGGTATCCTCGTTTTCATGTAACGGCCATTACTTATAAAAAAAATGCAATCTACCCCGCCACAATCGTTGGTATCCCACCACAGGAGGATGCTTGGTTAGGGAAAGCTACGGAGCGTATTTTTCTGGCTCCCATTAAAATGACAATGATTCCTGAGATCATAGACATGGAAATGCCCGTAGAGGGAGTTTTTCATAACCTGGTAATTGCGCAGATCAATAAGGAATATGCAGGGCAGGGACAAAAAGTAATGAATGCAATGTGGGGGGCCGGACAAATGATGTTCAATAAAATCTTAGTGCTCGCAGATCAAGGAATTACCATTAAAACCTATCCAGCATTAGCAAAATATATTTTTGCAAACTTAAATCCAGCAACAGACATATCATTTTCCACGGGTCCCATGGATGTATTAGATCATAGCTGTAGCAAAATGGGATACGGGGGCAAGATGTGTATAGACGGAACAAAAAAGCTAATTGAAGAGCAAGAGGAGGAGTACAATTGCCCAGTATTAAGCTTGTCTTCTTCTGCACTAAAAGACATTTTATTACAGCAAACGCCTGCAATACGAGGCGTTAATACAAGCCTCACTGATCTTGGCATTCCTTGTGTTTTGGTAGCCATCGAAAAAAATAAACCAGGGCAGGTAAGAGAGTTGCATCAGCACATTGCCTCTTTACCATCCATGGTCAGTATCAAAATGATACTTTATATAGAGCACGCGGTAAACCCCAACGATTTGGCAACCAGCTTATGGCGCTTTTGCAATAACCTAGATCCAAAACGAGATGCTTTCCTCTATAGATCTACGGGTTCTCCTTATACTGCGTGTATGGGTCTAGATGGAACAAGAAAAACCAAAGAATTTGACAATTTTCAACGGGATTGGCCAAACATCATTGTAGCTGATCAGACTACAATAGAAAAAGTTGACAAAAAATGGAACCAACTTGGTTTAGGTGATTTTATTCCATCCCCTTCACTTAAATACAAAGATCAGCTGTATGGCGAAGAGGCTGTGGTACACTAATTCTTTGTAATAAAAAAACCGCCAAATGGCGGTTTTTCAAAGTGAAATCAAGTTTATATAATTAACATTGCTCTAATCCTGAAAAGAAGAAGGCAGATTCAATTGCTGCATTCGCATCACTATCACTACCATGAATAGCGTTTTCTCCAACAGAACTAGCAAATAGTTTCCTGATTGTCCCATCCTCCGCAGCAGCAGGATTGGTTGCCCCGATTAATTTTCTGAAGTTTTCTACTGCATTTTCTTTTTCCAAAATAGCCGCAATAATTGGGCCACTGCTCATAAACGAAACCAGTTCGCCATAGAATGGGCGTTCACGGTGAATGGCATAGAATTCTCCAGCCTTCTCCTTAGAGAGGTGTAGCATTTTTAATGCTTTGATGGCAAATCCTTCTTTTATAATCCGATCTAAAATTGCGCCACTATGTCCTTTTTTAAAAGCATCTGGCTTAATCATGGTGAAAGTCCTATTACTCATTTGTTTAGTGTTTAGCGCCGCAAAGTTACAACTATCTTTCCATATCTTTGAATGCTCATGAAGCCAATTTCTGCCCTTTTCCCATCTTTGCTTACACCACAAAAAGTAGCAATTACTACTCACCAGAAGCCTGACGCCGACGCAATGGGTTCTTCGCTTTCGTTAGCCCAATATCTCTCCAAAAAGGGCCATGAGGTTACTGTGATTTCTCCAACCAATTGGGCCGGATGGGTAAACTGGATGCCCGGAGCTGCAGCAGTAATCAACTACGAACAACAGAAGGAAAAGGCTGACGTTATCTTAGAAAATGCAACCGTACTTTTTTGCCTGGATTATAATGATTTTTACCGTACTATGACCATGGCAACAAAGCTGGCTCAACTAACTTGCACAAAAGTGCTCATTGACCATCATCAAGAACCTGCAGTAGATTCATTTCACTTTGGAGTAAGTGATACGTCAAAAAGTTCTACTTGCGAAATGATTTACGACTTTATTAAAGAAGCTGGAGACCTTTCGCTTATTGATTTGCCAATTGCAGAATGCCTATACGCCGGATTAGTGGCAGATACAGGTTCCTTTAGATTTGCTTCCGCACATGCTGGCGTGCACATCATTGTTGCAGATCTTAAATCACGAGGGTTAGATCACGGAAAAATTCATGAAGGACTTTATGATAACTTTCTAGAAAATCGTTTGCGATTTATTGGACATGTACTGCTTCATCGAATGGAAATCTTTTATGAGTATAACACTGCATTGATCACGCTTTCAAAGTCTGACTTACTGAAATTCCAAATAAAAACAGGCGACACTGATGGACTTGTAAACTATCCACACGCTATTCAAGGAATAAAAATGGTAGCCTTGGTTATTGATAGGGATGAAGAAAGAAAATGGAGTTTTAGGAGCAAAGGTTCATTTGATTGCAATACATTTGCCCGAACCTTTTTTGAAGGGGGAGGCCATTTCAACGCAGCGGGCGGAAAAAGTAGCGACTCGCTCGATAAGACGGTTGCCCGATTTAAAGAGATTATTAAAACACAATCATCACTTATTTAATTTGAATTTATGCAAGCATCATTTAAATTTCTTGCGCTTAGCTTCTTAACGTCGCTGATGGTAAGCTGTTCCGGACCTGCCTACCAAAAAACGCCTGGTGGAATGCCTTACCAATTGATCAGAAGCAAGGACACGCAACAAGCCCGTATTGGTAGTTACATCAAATTGACATTGACTCAAAAAATCAACGACAGCGTTTATTTTACAACGGGCAATAGGCTACCTATTTACATCCCTGTTCCGCCACAGACCCAGCCTTATGACATTTCAGAGTTATGGACTTCGCTTCATCGTGGCGATTCTGTTATTGCCACACAAATGATGGATACATTTTTAAAAAGACTACCAGCAGGAAATCTTCCTCCAGAATTTAAAAAAGGCGATCGTATTATTACGTATATCAAGGTATTGGGAATATTCAGTACCGATAGCTTAAAGATGCTTGATGAACAAAATGAAAGTAAAGCGTACAGTATTCGAGAAAATTCCGAAGTTGAAAGTTTCCTTGGTGAAAAACTAAGCTCGGTTCAACGTACTCCTGCCGGAGCCTATGTTGAAGTGCTTTCAGCAGGTAGTGGGGAGTTGATTAAAAAAGGAGATTATGTTGCTGTAAACTACACAGGAAAAACATTTGAGGGTAAGGTTTTTGACAGCAATACGGATACCACATTCAAGCATGTAGATCCCCTTAAGTTTTCTGTAGGAGTAGGTCAGATGATCAAGGGATTTGATGAGGCTATGCCTTATTTAAGAAAAGGGGCTAAAGGAAAAATATATATACCCTCACTTTTAGGATATGGAGCAGCACCTCCTCCTGGCGGACCAATCAAACCATACGAACATTTAGTTTTTGATGTGGAGGTTATAGATGTTCAAGCTAAGGCTCCTACAACAAATTAGGATATAGGCCGTTGAACAATTTTATTCCATCAACGGCTTCCTGAACATCGTGAACGCGTAAAATAGTGGCACCTTTTTGTAGGCCAATGGCATGCAAAAAGGTGCTGCCATTTAAAGCCCCTGCGGGGTCGGTCTGGAGTGTTTTGCAGATGAAAGACTTTCTGGATAAACCTAGCAATACTGGCGATTCTAAAACCTGAAAAGCCTCCAGATTAGCTATTAATTCAAAATTTTGTTCAATTGTTTTAGAAAACCCGATTCCTGGATCTACTATTAATTGCTTTATACCTTGAGCCTGACAAGCCTTTTTTCTTTCGTTCAAAAAAGACAATACTTCATTCACTACATTTTTATACTCAGTGTTTAGTTGCATTGTCTGTGGATCGCCACGCATATGCATTATCACATAAGGCACTTGTAAGCGAGACACTGTCGATAACATTTCTGCGTCAAGCAACCCTGCACTAATATCATTAACCATATGTGCTCCAGCTTGTATAGCTTCTTCTGCCACTTTTGCATGAAAAGTATCAATAGAAATGAAAGCCGTGGGGAACTCTTTGGCAAGTTGTTCAATAGGGGGTATCACACGAGCTAGCTCTTCCTCAGCAGTAAGCCAATTGCTTCCAGGTCTGGTGCTTTGTCCTCCAATATCTAATATGGAAGCACCTGCCATTAGCATTTGTTCAGCTTTACAAAGTGTTTCTTTAAGCAGGGTTACACAACTGGGTGAATAAAAAGAGTCAGGAGTAGCATTAAGTATCCCCATAACAATGGGTTTATCCACAACTATTGTTCTATTCTTGCTCTCAAGTGAATACATTACGGCTTCTTGTTTATTTTTGATAAAGGTACGAAAGTCAATAAGCTATGCAGGATACATCAAAACAATATGACAAAGTAGTCGAATCATGCAAGAATATTTTCCTGAAAAAATCGACCGATTATGGAACTTCCTGGAGGGTACTCCGTACCATATCAGTTGTAGATCAACTTTTCATAAAAGCACAACGCATTAGAACCATTCAACAAAAAGGAACACAGCGTGTAGAGGATAATATTGAAGCAGAATTTCAAGGTATCATTAATTATGGTGTAATCGGATTGATTCAACTCCAACTTAACACTGCTGAAATTGAGGACATCCCATTTGAGAAATTATCCCTACTCTATAATCAACAAGTAAATACAGCAAAGCAATTAATGTTAGATAAAAATCATGATTATGGTGAGGCGTGGCGCGAAATGAGTCAGGAAAGCTTTGTGGATTTAATTCTCGTGAAATTGCAGCGAATCAAACAAATACTTGCCAATGATGGTAAAACATTAATCAGCGAGGGTATTGATGCAAACTATCTCGATATTATTAATTATGCGGTATTTGCCTTGATTTTACTATGAAATGGATGCTCTTTATTGTCCGCTTATTGGTAGGCCTTTTGTTTATTTTCTCAGGCCTAATAAAAGCTAATGATCCACAAGGGCTAAGCTATAAGATTCAAGAATTTCTTGAAATATGGCACCTGCATTCGTTCAATTCCTTCACCTTACCCGTTGCGGTTTTTCTGAATACAGCTGAGATAGGCCTCGGCGTGGCTTTACTGGTTAACTTCAAAACAAAAATCACCCATTTTTTATTGCTCTTTCTATTGCTCTTTTTTACTGCATTAACAGGCTATACTTATTTAACTGGATACCCAAAAAATTGTGGCTGTTTCGGTGATTGTTTGCCCTTAAGTGCAGGGCAGTCTTTTTTAAAAGACGTGGTGTTATTGATCCTGCTTGGTTTCTTACATTATTTTTCTGCATTGGATAAGATAGGCACAGGTTTGCGCTATGCCGGGTTCAATTGTTTAGTGAGTATTATAGCTGCTATAGGATTTCAATATTACACCTTAACTCATTTGCCCATCATTGATTGTTTACCCTACAAGATAGGGGCTGATCTCTCGATGAATAGAAAGATTCCTGCAACAGCTATCCCTGATAGCATAGTAATTTACTTTACCTATAAAAAAAACAATCAATTGGTTCAATTTTCAGCTGCTGATTTTCCGGCTGATTTTTCTTCTCAAAACTACCAATTCGTGAAGCGGGAAGACAAGTTGATTCGTCCAGGAAAAGACATGGATCCTCCTATCAAAGGTTTTGTGTTAACGGGAGAAACGGGCATTGATTCCACAGCGCAATTACTACAATTGCCGGCTGTTTTACTGGTAATAACAGATCATGCTGTTTCCTTACAAAAAAGTATTAGCGCATTGGATTTGTTGCCCCAAACTAAAACAGCATTCAATAAAATTCCTATTTATATTATTACCGCTGAACCCACGGCTGTTCGAAAACTACTTTCTCAAACAAAGTTCAAGGGTTGGCCAGTGTTTAGTTGTGATCTCAAAGCTATTCAAACAGCAGCTAGGACCAATCCCACAATCTACTATCTAGAAAAAGGAGTGGTAGTCAATAAGACGGCCGCTATAGATTATAAAGAAAGTAATTATTGAATGATTACTTCCCGAACAACGGGAGAGCCTAACCATTCGTTTACTTTTTGCCTGATTGTGGACCGTTGAAATTGTAATTCATTTCGAAGAGGACCTACTTGTGTGTGAATGAACAATTTGTCTCCCTGTAAACGTACGCTATCCGTATAACGAGCAATTGTTTTTCCAACCAAGGTTTCCCAGGCATCTTGTATTTGTAAAGCTTGGATTTGGTCTCCCACACGGCTTTCCTTTAAGTAAAGTTGGAGCGCTTGAGCAAGAGAATGGGTAGACATATTACAAAAATAAGAGGATTACAGGCAACAAATCTGATAGGGAAGGTTAAGTTTTTGCAGATTGGAAGCTAATCGATTAGCTGATGTATCTGTAATGAATACCTGAGACACGGTTTGCTCAAACACCAACTTGATTAAATTCTGGACTCGCACCTCATCAAGCTTTTCAAAAAGGTCGTCCAATAAGAGTAGGGGAGGACTATCATTTTTTTTCTCAAGAATATGCAAAGCGGCCAATTTAAGTGCAAAGAGCAGGCTTTTGCGTTGTCCCTGTGAGGCTATTACTTTAAAGGCTTGCCCATGCATACCAATGAAAATATCATCTCGATGAGGCCCTTGTGTGGTCCGTTGAAGAAAAATATCTCTTTGCTGATTGTTCGCAAGTAATTGTTCAAAATTAAAATGGTCCAGCTGACTATTAAACTGTATGGAAATTTCCTCAGTAGATTCACCAGGTTTTTCTGCAATCTTGTTGTATAGCCGCAAGATCTGCGGAATAAGGTCATTTATAGTCTTGACCCTGGCTTTGTGTAAGTAATTACCAGCTGGAATAGTTTGTTGATCTATGGCTGCCAACACCGTTGAATGATTGGTTTTTTTTTCAGCCATTTCCTTTAGCAGCGCATTTCGTTGCTGGAGAAGTTTGTTATACGTTATTAAGTTTCGCAAATAATCAGGGTAAAGCTGAGCAATTAGTTGGTCCAGATAAGCTCGACGCACTTTACTTTCGCCTGTAATCAGCAAGGTGTCGTCCGGGGCAATGAATATCAATGGATAGTTCCCGATATGATCTGTTTGCTTTTGAATGGAAGATCCATTTACGCTAATTTCTTTTTTCCCACTTTCTCGCAACACACAACTCACTTTTTCTGTAAATGAAGACCTTTCAAACATCCCCTCAAGCCTAAAACCAATTTCTCCATGCCGGACCGCCGCTTGGTCAGTTTTAGTAAAGTAACTTTTAGTCAGGCATAAGAAATGGATAGCATCCAGAAAATTAGTTTTGCCAACCCCATTTAAACCCGTTATCCCAACAATTCTTTTATCAAAGAAAAACTGGCTGGAAGCGTAGTTTTTAAATTGGGTGAGTGATAATTGGGTGAGTTGAGGCATACTGGGCTGCAATTTACCTAATGTGGGGTCTTTCCCTTATTTTTGCGACTCAAAATTGAACCCTTTTGACCAGCAAATTTTCTAATGAAACTTACCTCTACTGGTACGAGCTGATGCAGCTAATCCGTCAATTTGAGTTGATTGCAGAGGAAAAGTATAAAATGGAGGGTAAAATAAGAGGATTCTTTCATGCCTATGTTGGCCAAGAGGCAATTGCGGCAGGGTGTATGACTGCTACCCGTCCATCAGATCTTTTTATTACTGCTTACCGCGATCACGGTTTGGCTATAGCCAAGGGTGTTTCTGTAAACAGTTGTATGGCTGAACTATATGGGAAAGCTACAGGATGTGCAAAGGGTAAAGGTGGCAGTATGCATTTTTTTAGCAAGGTCAATAATTTTTATGGAGGGCATGGAATTGTTGGAGCTCAAATAGGAACCGGTGCTGGTCTTGCTTTTGCAGAAAAGTACAGAGATACGGATAATGTGGTATTAGCATTTTTTGGAGATGGCGCAGCCAGACAGGGGATATTACATGAATCGTTCAACCTGGCTATGCTGTGGAAACTTCCTGTTGTTTTTATTTGCGAGAACAACAATTATGCAATGGGCACATCCATACAAAGGACCTCTAATGTCATCGATATTTACAAACTAGCTGATGCGTACGAAATGCCTGCTGATATTATTGATGGAATGAGTGCAGAGGCCGTACATAATGGTGTTCTTCGTGCTGTAAACAGAGCACGTGAAAAAGGAGGACCTACTTTACTTGAAATAAAAACATATCGTTACAAAGGGCATTCTGTTAGTGATCCTCAGAAATACCGCACTAAAGACGAAGTGGATGAATATCGCAGCAAGGATCCTATTCAACAGATTGCTCAAACCATACTTGCTGAAGGATATGCTACACAGGAATTTCTGGACAGCATTAATAATAGAGTGGATAGCATGGTTGCTGCCTCTGTTCAATTTGCTGAAGAAAGCCCATGGCCAGATGATAGTGAAGTACTCAAAGATGTTTACGTTGACACCAATTACCCCTTTATAATCGATTAATATTGATATGGAAACCACTCAATCTACGAATGCAATTACAAAGCTTTGGAATCAGTATAGCAAGCAGCTTAGCTTAGCAGCCCTGGTCATTATTGGCGCAGTAGCAGTCTGGTATGCTTATCAAGAGTTTTATCAACTCCCAAAGGAGAAAAAAGCCATTGAAGCAATGTTCCGCGCAGAAGAATACTATCGTAAAGATTCTATTGCATTGGCATTAAATGGAGATGGACAAAGTCTTGGGTTCATCAAGTTTATTGAAAAACATTCGGGCACACAGGCGGCAGATCTGGCCTGTTTTTATACTGGTAGTTGCTATCTAAAAATTGGAGATAATGCAAAAGCAATCAGCTATCTTGAAAAGTTTTCCAGCGATTCTAAGATCACTCAGGCTCGTGCATTCAAGTTGTTGGGAGACGCTTACGGAGATAGTGGAAAGAACAACGAAGCCCTGGAATACTATAAAAAAGCAGGCCATCTTTTCGAGCAGGATGAAGTTAATTCTCCTGAATACCTATTTATGGCGGCTTATTTTGCTGATCAAGTAATGAAGAATTCTGCTGAAGCGGTTGCGCTTTATGAAGAGGTTCGCACTAAATATCCTCGTAGCCAACAATCCTTTGATGCAGAAAAAAACCTGGCCCGATTAGGCGTATATTCTAGCAAAGATTAACCCCAGGCCGTTGAACGTTCAGCTTTTCATACCCTGTTTCATTGATCAGCTGTATCCTGCTACTGCCTTTAACATGATCAAAGTACTTGAAAAGGCAGGTTGTACTGTTTCGTATAATACTCAACAAACCTGCTGTGGACAGGCCGCCTTTAATGCAGGTTATTGGGAAGAAGCAAAAGAAGTTTGTCAAAAATTCATCTCTGATTTCAAAGGCTCGGACCCCATCATTGTACCCAGCGCCTCCTGTGGAGGCTTTGTAAAAAATTATTATCAACAGTTGTTCGATAATTCTTCTCTGCATCATGAAGTTCAGGAATTGAAACAACGTGTTGTAGAGTTCTCCTATTTTTTATGTAAAGATTTGGGAGTGACCCGTTTTGGAGCAACATTAAATGGTAAAGCTACTTATCACGATTCCTGTGCAGCATTGCGGGAATGTGGGATAAAAGAGGAGCCACGCCAGCTGCTAAAGCAAGTTGAGGGCTTAGAGCTAATTGAAATGAATGAAACAGAAACTTGCTGTGGGTTTGGTGGAACTTTTGCCGTAAAATTTGAAGCCATCTCTATGGCAATGGGGGAACAAAAGGTTGAGCACGCCTTAGCAACAGGTGCTGATTATTTGATTTCCACTGACCTGTCTTGCCTTATGCATTTGCAAGGCTATATCCAACAAAAAAACTACAAGCTAAAAACAATGCACTTGGCTGATGTTTTGGCAGCTGGTTGGTAAACACATGCTTATGGCTTATTGGTTATTAAAGTCTGAACCCTTTAAATATTCCTGGGAGCAATTAGAGAAGGATAAGCAGACCTTTTGGGATGGAGTTAGGAATTATGCCGCAAGAAACAACCTGCGTGCAATGAAAAAAGGAGATTTGGCTTTTTTCTACCATAGCAATGAAGGATTAGCCATAGTAGGAATTGTTGAAATTGTCAAGGAAGCATATCCGGATCCTACCAGCAATGACGAAGCCTGGGTTGCAGTTGATATTGCGCCAATAAAAAAATTAAAAAAAGAAGTTAGCCTTGCGGCAATCAAAGCAAATAATCAATTAGCAAACATATCCCTGGTAAAACAAAGCCGCTTGTCGGTGCAGTCTGTTTCGCCCAAAGAGTGGAACATCATTTTATCTTTAGCTAGCTAGCTTGCTTTTTTATCTCTTTTTCAATAAAACGCACTCCCTCCATTTCTAGAGCGGGCAATACCTGTTGATAAAGCGTTGCGGACAGCGGTCGCTGAAGCCCAATTAAATCAATTTTATTATTCAGAAAGAGAGTGGTTGCTATGGCTAATGGCAATCCTACCGTTGTTGCCATTGCTGTTTCAACTGCGTTTTTCCCATCTAACACCAGAGAACTAACCAGCGCATATTCTTGATTCTGTAACAAATAAGTAATCTCGTGTTGCATGACCACTCGATCCTGGTCATTTTCATTCATACCCAATTGGCTTTCCAACAATTCCTGCAACAAACTGGCCGGAGAATACTCTTCTTTTTTTGCTTGTATCGAGGAAGATAAAAGACCTAAGGATTTTACTTGTTTTTCAAATAGTGCATCTTCTTTTACCCAATGCTGGAATTTCCCTATTTGGTGATTGGCGGTTAGCAGCTGTTGAACTATTTCAGCAGGACATTTGGCCTTTTGGTAGGATAGGGGTAGCTCGTTGGTAAGTCCAAGTGCTATCAATTTTTTCCATCCACTTATGAAATCTGGATGTCGAAGGGTAGTCCTTATAAAAGTTTCTGCTTCTTCTAATTGGTACAGAGAAATATACGGAATAGAGTTGCGGTTCGGGTACCAAGCTAAAGTTCCAGCCTTTTCGATAGACACGGTTCGTACTTGATCAAACACGTTTTCATAGGTCAATTCTTGAATGGTATTATGTTGTTTGTAGATAGCTCCTTGTTTTCCGGCAGCTACTACATTAGCAGGATTCCAGCTAATCTTATAATGCCAAGGATTATTGTCGCTTTGAGGAGCAACCAATCCTCCGCAATGAGAAACAAACGATTTAATGGACCCCCCTTTGCTCTTGATCTTGTCCAGGATCGCTATTGCACTCATGTGATCTATCCCAGGGTCCAATCCCATTTCATAAAGGAAAAGGAGTCCCTTGCTTCGAATTGCAGGCTCCAATTCCTCAACTTCTTTATCCAGATAAGAGGCGGTAAAAAGGTGTTTGTTGAACTGTAAGCAATCTCGGGCTACCAAAATATGTAAATGGGGTGGCAGCAAGGAAATAGTCAAGTCTGCATTGGCAATTGCCTTTGCTCTTTCATCGGCGTTTTTAATGTCCAGATTCAAGGCAATTCCCCTTGGATTTCCATTAATTTTTTGGTTGATCAATGTGAGGTTAGTGTCGGCAACAATCAACTTCAAATCCATTTCAGCTGCCTTTTCCAAGAGATATTTTATCAACACGGTGGCACTTTTTCCTGCACCTAATAACAAGACAATTTTCATAACCCAAATATCCCCTTTTTAATTAACAATAGTGGATAAAATAAGGGGCAAAAGCACTCATTTTTTACTGGGAAATAAGGGTATAAAAAGGTAGATTTGCAGACTTTGTTTTAGTAATTAAAACAAGTCGAAAATAGTAACAACTAACATGGAAGAATTGCAACAACCGTTGGAAACAAATGATCATAATCGGATCATTCCAGTAAACATTGAGGAGCAAATGAAAACTGCCTATATCGACTATTCCATGTCGGTAATTGTGGGCCGTGCACTTCCTGATGTAAGAGATGGGCTTAAACCAGTACACCGTCGGGTTTTGTATGCCATGAATGAGTTGGGACTTAGCCATAATAAAGCATACAAAAAATCAGCTCGTATTGTGGGAGAAGTACTTGGTAAGTATCATCCACATGGTGATTCATCTGTTTACGATGCAATGGTCCGGATGGCACAAGAATGGAGCATGCGTTATACCTTGGTGGATGGGCAGGGTAACTATGGAAATCAGGATGGCGATGGTCCCGCTGCCATGCGTTACACAGAAGCCAGGCTGGAGAAGTTAGCGGAGCACATGCTTGACGATATCGAGAAAGACACTGTTGATTTTCAGCTGAATTTTGATGATTCAGAAGAAGAACCCACTGTGCTTCCTACTCGAATTCCGCAACTACTGGTAAATGGCTCCAGCGGAATTGCTGTGGGGATGGCCACTAATATGATGCCGCATAATTTAGGAGAAGTCATTGACGGATGTGTGGCCTACATTGACAACAACGAATGTACCATAGATGAGTTGATGCAGTTTGTAAAAGCACCTGATTTTCCAACCGGGGGTGTTATTTACGGAATGGAAGGAGTAAAAGCGGCTATGCATTTTGGAAGGGGCCGTGTAGTGGTACGGGGAAAAATATCCTTTGAAATAAAAGCCTCTGGAAAAGAACAATTGATTATCACTGAGGTTCCCTACCAGGTTAACAGAGATGCCTTAACAAATAGAATAGGTGAGTTGGTTAATGAAAAAGTAATCGAAGGCATTACCCATGTTAACAACGAGTCTAATCAAAAAGAGGGTACTCGAGTGGTTATTGAACTTAGAAAAGACGCCATTGCTAATGTAATCATCAATCAACTTTACAAACACACCGATCTTCAAACCTCATACGGGATCAATAACGTAGCCATTGTTAGAGGAAGACCACGTACGTTAAACCTAAGAGATCTGATAAAAGAGTTTGTTGAGTTTAGACATGAAGTGGTGGTCCGGAGAGCCCAGTTTGAATTAGGCGAAGCACAAAAAAGGGCACACCTTCTTAAAGGTTATTTGATTGCCTTGGATCATTTGGATGAAGTCATAGCATTAATCAGAAGTGCCGCTACTCCAGAGATCGCAAAAGACAAATTGGTAAATGCCGGATGGGGATTGGACGAAGTGCAAGCCAAAGCTATTCTGGAAATGCGTTTACAGCGGCTTACTGGCATGGAGCGCGATAAGATCAGCGAGGAATTCGAGGAATTAATGAAACTGATACAATCCCTTGAAGAATTACTTAGCAATCAGGCGCTGCGTTTTTCTTTAATAAAACAGGAATTAATTGAGATTAAAGAAAAATATGCCGACACGCGAAAAACAGAAATTACCTATTTGGATGATGAAGTAAAGATCAAAGATCTCATCAAAGAAGAAGATGTGGTGATTACCATTTCGCATTTGGGCTATATTAAACGAACTCCTGCAGAAGAGTATCGTTCTCAACGAAGAGGAGGAAGGGGAGTAATCGGAGGGCGAACCAGAGAGGAAGATTATATAGAGCATCTATTTGTTGCCTCCACGCACCATACTATGCTATTTTTCACTGAAAAAGGAAGGGTGTACTGGTTGAATGTTTATGAAATTCCGGAAGGTGAAAAAACCGGAAAGGGCAGAGCTATTCAGAACTTAATGCAAATTCCACCCGATGACAAAGTGAGAGCGATTCTTGATGTAAAAGATTTAAAAGATGAAACTTTTGTCAATGCGCATTTCATTATCCTTTGCACAAAGAAAGGCGTAATTAAAAAAACGGCTCTGGAAGATTTTAGTAGACCCCGGCAAACTGGAGTTAATGCCATCACCATTGTTGAGGGCGATGAATTAATTCAAGCTTGTATGACAGATGGACAGAGCGAAATCATGCTTGCCGTTAAGAGTGGTCGTGCTATTCGTTTTTCAGAGGAAAAAGTTAGACCAACCGGCCGTGGTGCAATTGGCGTAGCGGGAATTGAGGTTGAGGATCAACAGGACGAAGTAGTAGGAATGATTTGTGTGAATCCGGCACAACAAAACGATAGAACTGTTTTAGTAGTTAGTGATAAAGGATTTGGCAAAAGAACACCTATGGATGAGTACCGATTCACTAACAGGGGTGGTAAAGGCGTAAAAACTATTAATGTAACGGACAAAACAGGCGGAGTAGTAGGCATTTTAGATGTATCGCCA
This sequence comes from Bacteroidota bacterium, assembly GCA_016868475.1. Taxonomy (GTDB): domain Bacteria; phylum Bacteroidota; class Bacteroidia; order Chitinophagales; family Chitinophagaceae; genus JJ008. The sequence continues at coordinate 9,789 of VGGU01000013.1, read as the reverse complement.
ACCGAAGATTTAATGATTACTTGCAAAAGTGGCGTTACTATACGCATGCCAGTAAGTGGTATCAGTGAGCAAGGTAGAGCTACCCAAGGAGTGAAACTCATTCGTTTGGACGATGGAGATGAAATTGCCGCAATTACCAGCCTAGACGATCAAGAAACAGCGGAAGAAGAAACAATTCCTGCTGAAAATCCAGAAACTATTTAATCTAATTTAATATCCAACCTACTTCTATGAAAAAGAGCATACTGTTTACATTAGCCCTCTTTATTGCTTTTTCCGGATGGGCACAGAATTATGATCCTGTGAAAACTTTAGTAATGATCAATCAGCTTGATAAAGCAAAGACCGACTTGGATAAGGCTTTCACCAATGCCAAATACACTTCAAAGCCCGAAGCGTTTATTCTAAAGACCGTAGTCTATGCAAGTGTAGCCAATATGGACGGAAAGAAAGATACACCCGCAGCTGCTCAGTTAATAGAAGAGGCGGATGCTGCATTCACCAAATACCGCGAACTTGATCCTGCACTTTCCCTGATCAGTGAACCGATCTACCAGAACGGTATCATCATGCTATATTCAAACTATTACTCCTTTGGTTACAGTGAATACACGAATAAAACCTATGAAAAGGCCTTAGACAAATTAAAAAAAGCCATTCACTATTCAGACTTATTGATAAAGCAAAAAGTATTGACTTCTTCGCTTGATACCAATGTGCTTATTCTGGCGGCTATCACTGCTGAAACAGGTGGATTCAAAGACGATGCAGCTGCTTATTACACCAAGCTAGCTGATGCAAAAGTGGGAGGGGATGGCTATGAAGGCGTATATAGATATTTAGTTACTTACCATTTTGGAAAGAAAAAAATGGACAGTTTTGAAAAGTATAAAATGTTGGGCAAGGAAGTTTTTCCAAAAAGCGACTACTTTGATTTTGATAAAGTAGATTTTGCAGTTGGCTTGGCCGGTACATTTACAGAAAAAATTGTAGCTATAGAAGAAGTATTGGCAACCGATCCGGCCAATTTCAAAGCCAATCAAGTGCTTGGCGAAATTATTTACGATACGCTGAATCCTAGAGACGAAGAAGCAGTGGTGCTTCCGGAAAATTATCTTGAGTTAGAAAAGAAAATGATAGACGCATTTACCCGTTCTTCTAAGTCTAGGCCTGATTATGAAATTCCTTCTATTTATGTAGGAGATCACTACATCAATAAGGCAGGCCGTGTTGAAGAAAAACGCAATACACACGCCCGAGAGATGAAAGCAAGAACTAAACCAGGGACAATGGCCTCAAAGGAAGACGTTGCTAAGCGAGATGCCTTGGATAGGGAGTATGGGGAAACCATGGAGCTTGCTAAAGACCCTTATTTGGCAGCAGCTACCATTTTTGCCAACAGAGCTGCTGAGAAAGACTTGGAAACCCGTGATAAACAGCAATATAAAAAAGTAGCAAGCTATTTGTCAGAAATATATGGGTTGAAAAAAATAGCTGCTAATAAAGCCAAAAATTTTGCCGATAAAGCAAAATGGGAGGCCGAGGAAAAGAAATGGAATGAACGCTATGAGTCTATCAAGAACTAAATAAGAATAAAGCCACTCTACACAGGGTGGTTTTATTTACTATTCACTACTTAACATAATATAAATTATAGGAAATAAATGATCAATAAAGTAATCTAGTTTTAATGGTCCCAGGGATCTTGCTGAGTAAAACTTGTGCTTTTGAGGAAAGTTTACTTTCAATATCTAGCACAACATACCCTATTAAATCGTTGGTTTTCAAATATTGACCAACAATATTTATATTATTACTTGAAAGAGCGGTATTAATTGCGGTTAATACACCAGGAGCATTCCGATGTATATGCAAAACTCGGTGAGCTCCTTCTTGAGGCGGTAAAGCCAAAGCAGGAACCGTGTGTGATCCAAAGCTAATTCCTCTTTCCAGGTAATTATAAAGCTTATTACTCACGTCCTCGCCAATATTTTGCTGAGCCTCTTCAGTGCTACCCCCAATATGAGGCGTCAATAAAACATTGGGGATTTCCTGAAGCGGGCTGTTGAAATAATCGCCATTCTTTTCTGGTTCGTTCGGAAATACATCTATGGCCGCCCCACTTAATATCTGATCTTGGAGGGCCTTTTCGACAGCCAGCAAATCAACTACCTCACCACGAGCATAGTTGATCAAAATAGCTCCTTTTTTAAAACTTTTCAGGAGTTGTTTATTAATTAGGTTTTCCGTTTGCCGAGTAGACGGAATGTGGAGGGTTACCACATCAGCCTGGCTCACTAAATCCTTAAGGCTTCTTTTTTCTATAGCATTCCCTAAAGGCAACTTCTTTTCAATGTCATAATAGATCACACGCATACCCAATGCCTCAGCTAACACGCTCACCTGGCTTCCTATATTACCATATCCGATAATTCCCAAGGTTTTACCTCTTAACTCATAGCTATTCTTGGCTTCCTTGAACCATAGCCCTGCATGCGCAGCCTTATTTTTTTCAGGGATCTTCCTTATCAGCATGATTGCTGCCCCAATTACTAATTCAGCCACTGACCTTGTGTTTGAATAAGGTGCATTAAAAACAGCTATACCCCGGCTGGTTGAGGCGGCAAGATCTACTTGATTTACACCAATGCAAAAACACCCAATTGCCTGTAACTTATTTGCTGCATCTAATACCGATTTGGTGATTTTGGTCTTTGAACGTATGCCCAAAATGTGAACATCGCGTATAGCTTCAATCAACTGCTCTTCGGACAACGCTTTATTTATGCGCTCTGTTTGAATATATCCGTGTTGTTTAAAATTACGGACTGCAGCTTCGCTGATATTTTCCAGAAATAAGATCTTGATTTTTTCCTTCGGATAACTGGTTAAAGACATAGTAGAACAAATATACCTATAAATTAAGGAGTCCCTACCTTTGGCACGCTTGAAAAAGAAACCAGTTTTTTTTGTAGTTCTTGTGCCGTTTGTTGCACTAATTAACATCTTGCACTCTTGCAATTTGGATGATAATTCTATTGTACACCCAGTCCCCTACATTGCACCTCCCCTACTTTCCTTAAGTACAACAGAAAAGCAGCAATTAAGCTCGCGTGTTGCAACTTATTTTCAAGAATCCTTGCTGCGGATTCAAGGTCTTTTTAGTGGAGGCATCATTGTGGCAAAAGGTGGCAACATTCTTTTTGAACACTATGGGGGGTATGCAGATTTTCCTAAAAAAACCATCCCACTTCAAGAAGATTCGCCTCTCCATATTGCCTCTACCAGCAAAACATTTACAGCCATTGCCATACTTCAATTAATAGAGCAACAAAAACTTTCTTTAGCAGATAGTCTTTCACATTTTTTTGATAATTGGCCTTACCCGGGAATCACCATAAAGCAGTTATTAAACCATCGTAGTGGATTACCCAATTACGTTTACTTTATGGAAGCGAATACTCCAGCAAAATTCGCCTATACCAATGAGGAAGTAATTAACTGGATGATCACACACCGTCCAGCCCTGCATGCAAGACCTGATACACGTTTTGAGTACTGCAACACCAATTTCCTACTACTTGCCGCTATTATTGAAAAAGTTTCAGGCCATTCCTATCCTGAACATTTACGTTTTTCGTTGTTTGATTTTTTAGACATGAAAAACACTTTTGTGTATCAAGCAAAGGATTCTACGCGAGCAATTCCCTCTTTTGCGAATGCAAATCGCCAATGGCCATTTGACCACCTAGACCTGACCTACGGCGACAAAAACATTTACAGCACTCCACGAGATCTATTGAAATGGGATCAAGCATTATACACGCAACAACTAGTCAGCGATTCTTTATTAACCCTAGCCTTCTCCCCCTACAGTTTTGAGAAACCAGGACAAAATAATTACGGTTTAGGTTTTAGATTAAAACTGCTGCCAAATCAAAAAAAAGTAATCTATCACTTTGGGCGTTGGCATGGAAACAACGCAGCCTTTGCCCGATTAACGGACGAACAAGTAACCGTGATCATCTTAAGTAATCGGTTCAACAGTCAGATATATTCTGCTGTAAGCAAATCCTATTCCTTATTTGGACCTTACGGAGCCTATAATCAACGGGAGGAGGATTAATACTCAATTGTGGTAATTTTTACAATGCCGATGCCTATCTTTGCCCGCCGGTGAAAAGGTCTCATTTTACCCTATTTACCGTTTATTTTTATTAGAACACATTAAACCGAACTGCAGAAAATTTTAGTATGGAAAAACTGATTTATTTAGTGCCTTTATCGGGTCTGATTGGACTCTTGTACACCCTCGTAAAATTCAATTGGGTATCCAAGCAAGACTCAGGTACCGACCGTATGAAAGAAATCAGCAATTACATTGCTGAAGGGGCAATGGCCTTTTTAAAAGCCGAGTGGAAAATCCTTGGCTATTTTGTAGTAATTGTTGCCATGCTCCTTGCTTTGATGGCTAGTACAAACCCTCACTCTCACTGGTCCATATCCATAGCATTCATAGTTGGAGCAGTATTTAGTGCCACTGCAGGGTATATAGGCATGAAAGTAGCTACAAAAGCAAACGTCCGAACTGCACAAGCCGCCAGAACTAGCCTAAGCAAAGCCTTACGGGTTTCCTTTACTGGAGGCGCCGTAATGGGTCTGGGTGTTTCTGGATTAGCTGTGCTTGGTTTAGGCAGCTTGTATATTATTTTAAAACAACTCTTTGCAGCCGATGTTGCTGTAGGATCTGAGGAGATGATTCGTGCTATTGAAGTGCTTACCGGTTTTTCACTTGGGGCAGAATCCATTGCTTTGTTTGCCCGTGTAGGTGGTGGTATTTACACTAAAGCTGCAGATGTTGGTGCAGATTTAGTAGGAAAAGTTGAGGCCGGCATTCCTGAAGATGATCCAAGAAACCCTGCCACTATTGCCGATAATGTGGGAGACAATGTAGGAGATGTGGCCGGTATGGGAGCTGATTTGTTTGGATCTTATGTGGCAACAGTTTTAGCAACAATTGTATTAGGTCAACAAACAGTTGTAGTTTTTGGCACTGATTTATTGAATGGCTACTCCCCTATTGTGCTACCAATGCTAATTGCCGGAGCAGGTATACTTTTCTCTATTGTAGGTACTTGGTTTGTTCGGGTAAGTGATGCAGCTGGCATTAATACAGACAACGTGCAAAAAGCACTCAATATGGGCAACTGGGGCTCTATTGTACTTACCGCTATAGCCTCCGCTGGCCTTGTTTACTTTGTTCTACCCGAGGCAATGGAACTACGTGGATTTATTTTTACTAAATGGGGTGTTTTAGGAGCAATAGGTGTTGGTTTACTGGTTGGTGCATTGATGAGTATCATCACTGAGTATTACACAGCCATGGGAAAGCGCCCTGTACTTTCTATTATAAGACAATCATCAACAGGTCATGCCACCAATGTAATTGGCGGATTGGCTGTAGGAATGGAATCAACCTTCCTCCCAATTTTAGTATTGGCCGGTGGTATTTATGGATCATATCTTTTTGCAGGTTTATATGGTGTAGCTATCGCTGCTGCTGGAATGATGGCAACCACTGCTATGCAATTGGCAATTGATGCTTTTGGTCCTATTGCTGACAATGCAGGCGGTATTGCAGAAATGAGTGAATTGCCTAATGAGGTTCGTGAAAAAACGGACGTTTTGGATGCCGTGGGAAACACCACAGCAGCCAGTGGTAAGGGTTTTGCCATTGCCTCAGCAGCGTTGACTGCACTTGCATTGTTTGCAGCTTATGTTGGTGTTATCAATCACAATGGATATGAAATGGCAGGAATTGATATCTACAAAGCAAAAGTACTTGCTTCTTTGTTTGTGGGTGCGATGATTCCGTTTATATTCTCCTCACTTGCCATCAGGGCAGTTGGACAGGCAGCGATGTCTATGGTGGAAGAAGTAAGACGTCAGTTTAAAAATATTCCAGGTATCATGGAAGGCACCGGTAAGCCAGAGTACGATAAATGTGTTGCCATTTCAACAGAGGCTTCCATTAAGAAAATGATGCTTCCTGGCGCTATTACCATTATATCTCCTCTGCTAGTAGGATTTTTATTAGGTCCTGAAGCCTTAGGCGGTTTTCTTGCAGGAGCTACGGTAAGTGGTGTTCTTATGGGTATGTTTCAAAATAATGCAGGTGGTGCTTGGGATAATGCAAAAAAATCCTTTGAAAAAGGAGTAGAAATCAATGGGGAAACCTTTTATAAAAAATCAGAGCCCCATAAAGCGTCTGTAACAGGTGATACGGTTGGTGATCCTTTCAAGGATACTTCTGGCCCATCCATGAACATTTTGATCAAATTGATGTCAATTGTGTCTTTAGTTATTGCACCTACATTGGCTCAATTGGCCGAGAAGAAAGAATTACCTCCTCCCCCGCCGCCGGTTTCACAGCCTGCCGGAAAAATAATTTATAACCATCCGCTAAATCCTTTTATCATAGAAAAGAAAAATGAGAATTGTTGATCACTTAACAAAATCATTAAAGAAGTCCTACTGTTTTTGCAGTGGGGCTTTTTTTTGGAACTTGAAATGATGTAGCTTGAAGTACAAAAACCCGTATGCAACCATTACTAAATACAAGTAAACCAACTGAGGGCGAACTGGAAATCCTTTCCATACTTTGGGAAAAAGGAGAAGCTACCGTGGCTGATGTGCATGCGGCTCTTTCATCTTATAAAAAAACTGGTTATACCACTACTTTAAAACTGCTTCAGTTGATGCTTTTCAAAGGGTTAGTTAATAGAAAAGAAATAGGCAGGAAGCATAGTTATTGGGCCACAATTGATAAGAATAATTTGTCAATTGTGCTTACTGACAGACTAGCTGGGTATCTCTTCAATGGATCACCGGCTCAATTGGCAATTACGGCCATACAGTCTACCACTTTTGAATGTAACCAAGAAGATTTACTCAAACTGCGGGATTTAGTAGAGCAGCAAATTAGCAACAAATAGATAAATTCTATTAATAACAGCGAGGGCAAGCTTCACTGTATTTGTTTCCCAGTTGAAACCCGATTACCAACTCATGTGTTCCATTATGAAATGGTGATAAAATATTTGCCCCCCTATCCCGGAACAAATCCCATTTAATGGGAAGATCGTAAGAGTAACTAAGCGTAACGCGGTTCCCCATATTTAATCCTAGCATTCCAGCATAACTATCTCTATAACGGTAGCTGCCACCTATCCATAACACGTCTCGATATTGCAATTTTGCATTGAACTCAGGTTGTAAACCAAAGCGAGTACTCCCTCTTATGTATTTGGCCATGATTGAAGGGATCACATTAAAATCCTCGCCTAACATAAATCGATAGCCTGCCGTTAAAAACAAATGAGGAATTAGCTTGCTTTTAGTAAGAATGGCAGGATCATTATTGACAAAGCTGACTGTTTGAGGAATTATCTGTTGCGCCGAGAATCCAATAAAATAACTACGAGCATACAACCAAATGCCTGCAGCCATTTGAGGGCGTATTTTTCTTAACTCCCCAGTTACTACAGAACCAAAAGCCGGGTCGGAAGGATTGCCAAATCCAGTAAAATCATGATTGGTTCTATCTATGCGAATTGTAGTTAAACCGGCAGAAAGTCCGGCAGAAATATTTGTAGTTGGGTTTAAGCCCAGGTGATAGGCATAAGAAGCCGAAGCTGATAAAAAATTAAAACTACCTGTTCTATCGTTTATTATACTTACCCCTACTCCGTGATGCGGTTCAGCTGCTGTGTAATTCTCCCAATAGGATTTACCCCTAGGATTATTTCCGGGTACAGCATATGAAGTTGAACTTAAACGATAATCATTTTTTCCCAATGGCGCATGTAAGGTTAAATAGGTTGTGCGAGGTGCTCCCTTTAATCCAACCCACTGGTCTCTTCCAGACACTTTTAAATCGCCATAATTATCAATTCCTGCAATGGCAGGATTGATTATAAAGGGGTTGATAACATATTGCGTATAATGAGGACGCTGTTGGGCCTGACTGTGTAACAGTACCAAGAGCAGTAAGGAGGTGACAACTAATTTAACTCTCATTTTATCTTATAATATCTACAAAACCAGCTTTCTTTTTTCGGCCATTCTTAGGATCTATTACATAATAATAGGTTCCTACAGGAACGTCTATTCCATTTACCTTTCCATCCCAAGGTTTGTCATACCCAATTGATCGATAGATCAAATATCCATATCGATTAACCACTTCCACCGTACACCCAGGATAACTGTTTAGATAAGGGATAAACCAAGTGTCATGCACCCCATCTCCATTTGGAGAAAAAATATTTGGAACCGGCGGGTCCTTTAAAACTTTTATGAACATGGAACTAGTGTCACTACAACCCTTGTTTGTTGTAACAGTCAATAAATAAGTAATATCATCAGGAGGACGTGCAATGGGATCCAATCGTGTAGGGTCATCTAAATAGTTGGGCGGTGTCCATGCAAAAGTTACAGGCATGGGATAGTTGTTTGGCGGAGTAATCCTAACCTGCCCACCCTCCAGCATCATCTTGTCTGGACCTGCGTCTGCATCTGGATAACCATTTACAAATACAGTTTTAGTGGCCACATTGCTGCTACAACCAAAATTGTTAATGATATAGTGGCTGACCGTATAAGTACCTGTGTCAGCATAGGTGTAGGAAAAACTACTCAATGTTCTAATAGAGGCATCACCCATATTCCAGTGATACTGAACTATAGTTCCATCCGCTCCATTACTTGTACTGGTAAACAAAAATGGACTGCCTACGCAAACGTCAATGAAGTCCGTGGTAAATGATGCTTGGGGTTGTGGATGAATAGTATTTAGTACAATGGTAGTGTCATGAATGCAACCTTGAGCAGTGGTAACTTCCAAGTTCACATTATAAGGGCCTAAATTAACATAAACGTGGGCCGGATCAATAGCCGTAGAGTTATTTACTATGCCACTTCCCGGGTCACCAAAATCCCAGAAGTGCGTTAAGCTGGCAGGTACTCCATTTGGAACGGTTGATAAGTTAGTAAACTGAATAGTTGCATTGGGTAAGCAGCTAATGGCAGGAAAACTAAAATTAGGCCTTGCTAAAGGATTAACCGTTACAGGAATTACTTTATCTGCACTTACACATCCATTAGAGGTAACCACATTCAATTTTACGTTGAACACCCCATAAGTATTAAACGTGTGTGTGAATGGAGCATTGGTAGTATTCACCTGAACCGGTGTTCCGTCAGCAAAATTCCATCTCCATTCCGTTATGGTGCCCTCAGTTGAAGTTGAATTATCTGTAAATGTAACCGGCTGCTTTTCACACACCGGAGTAGAAGTAACCGCATAATCGGCAATTGCACGCTCCCATACTTTTATTGTTTGCGTAGTACTATCCTTACAAGCACCCGTTGTGGAAGTGTACAAATAAAGAATAGTATGAACACCAGCTCCGGCTACTGCTGGCGTGAACAAGCCACTAGTTGTAACACCCGGACCAGTAAACACAAAAGTACCCGGCACATTTCCGATTTCTGATGCTTGCGTAATCTGATACGCAGGTGCATCAAAACAAATATTAGGGATACTGGTGAATTGAACAGCAGGAGCAGCATTGACCGTTATAGTAGTAAGTCTCTCATTCATACACACCCCTCCTGAGTAAGCACGATACTTGATTTGGAAGGTTCTTGTGAGTGGACTTTGGAAATTAGGATAACGATGACTGTAAACCCGCCCAAAAACAGGGTTGTTATCCGTGTACATAACTG